>NZ_JBFRVX010000001.1:0-4749 GCF_041475345.1 Vibrio sp. 10N.222.48.A3
GTCCATTGAATTCACCCAGATAAGTCCTTTTGAAACCGTCGCTGAAACAGTCGAACGAACTGCACGTTCAACGACCCAACAGGAGATATCATTTTTTGGTGAGCTTTCGTGCCCAGCGGCGAAACGCTGGTCGCTGAACATCGGTTTAGAGAGAGTTGGGCTTGAGTGTCGTTGTGCCATGAGGAGTTTCCTTTCTGTTTGAGTATCACTTTTATGGAGCCGCTTGGCTGTCCCTACCTCAAACAGGGTTCTTCTCTGCAGGGGCGCGAAGCGTTCATTTACCCTTGCAGAGAAGGTTCTGATTTAGGAGGGTCAACAGCCTGCGAGCCCCATCAAATGATGCGAGTCGAAAGGGAAACCGGCACATAAGACACAAGCCCTTACTCGAACTTAATGGATGTCAGTGAAAGGAGTGAGAAGGTACGACGAACGGCAACGAGGAAGAATGACGAGGCGCAGGCGTTCAGGATTGCAGCGATATCCTTTTAGATAGGGACTGTAGAGAGGCACATTCTGAGGCGGCACGCAGTGACACATCAGGGTGATGCCACTCTTAGGCCATAGGTGAAAGATACAAGCAAAAAGCCTTGCCCAAAGGGTAACGCCCAAGTCCACCATAGTTTTTAAGGTAGTGAATTGCTAAATAAAAAAAAGGGGGGGTTCCCCGCAATTATCACAAAAATAAGACGTTCAAAATGCCAACAATACTCAGCCTTACATTTAAGGTGAAGAATTACTGATAGACCAACAAACATATAAAACTCAAATAAATCCTCAGTTTATATATTAGCTGTGAAACGCCTCAGATGTGAGGCGTTTTTGCTCTTAAAAACGACAAAGTCGCTTGGTGATAACAGCGATTAGAGCATTTTCTTCAAATGATAATTGTCCAAAACCTTCACAGGCTGAATTTTTACCCGTGGTACATTCTACCTCAGAAATGCCCCAAAACGTTCTAGAACCCATCTAGATCGTAATAGAACTAGCTAATGTGTAAAGCAAACACATTACTTTGAAAAAACTCCCGTCCGCACCCAAGTATACACATCTCCAAAAGTCATTACTTAGGGAGAGTTGTGATATTCTTATATATGAGCTAAGTTGTTGGTTACAAGTAACTTAAAAAAATCTGGGCTTAGTTTTTTCATGGATATCAAGGATGGTAATATGACTCCAAAGTCAATAATTTTATTTGGACTACTTTTTAGCTCTTTGAGCGTACAATCTGCCACTTATACGGTAACAACAAGTAGTGATCAAGGCATAGGCTCACTTCGAGATTTCATCGAAAAGGCCAATGCTAATCCTGGTTTAGATACTATCGAAATACCGGCTTCATATAATGCACAAGCACCTATCTCGCCTAATTTGGGTGAAGTCCCTTCAGGTCAAACCGACAACCGAATGACAATTACTGATGATATTATCATTCGAGGATTAGGCGATGATTATGTCCACATTAATGACCATCAACGCTGGGTTTCTGATACTGGCTCATTTAATACTGGTTATCCGAATGATCCTAACAATCTGATTCTAAGATCATCTGGTCTTTTATTTGACATTAATCCTCGAAATACCGCAGGGCGCACCATCGATGCCACCATTGAAAATGTGTGGGCAGAACACATGTCAGGTTTTATCTTTTCCGATAACGCTAATGTAACACTCAATAACGTTATCCTATATAGGATAGTGCCTAGGCAAGGAGAGGCATCCATCATGTCTACTCAAGATGGCTTGGTTACAATAAAAGATTCATTTATATTCGAAAATCTTGGTCCAAGATCAGCACCTACCCTTATTTTTAATAGTGATGTTTTTATTGAAAATACGGCTTTTGAATCTAATGGACCATTGGTTGAAAGCACAGCCAGTCATGTTATTCAAGTTAGTCAAGATAGTTCAGGCAGCAGCACAACGGCAGTCATCAAAGATAGTATATTTAAAGGCTTATTTAATTCTACTTTTAGATTTAATGAAGCTGATGCACAAATTATAAATACTTTATTTGATGGAAGGGATGCTAATAGAGGTTGGCCAATCTATGTCAATAAAGGAAAATTGACGCTAACCAATAGTACGCTGTATTACCCGACTATTACTAAAAATGTAGACCCTGCTACTTACAAAGCGACCCATATAGAGTTAATCAATAGTGCTCAGCTTATAGCCAATAACAATCTACTCGTTATAATCGATGGTGCAAATAATGTTGGCTCTGCAATTTATCCAACTGATTGGGACGATACAACTATTTACCCATTATCAGAGAACAACAATAACTTTATTTCGACACCTGGTGTCGATGACACCCCTAATACTGGCCTGTCACTTGCAGGGTGCGTTACAACTAATTGTTTCGTTCCAAACACGCTTTCAATAGCGCTTGTTGATAAAGGCGACGACGCTAAAGCGCTATATGCCGATGGAAGCTCAATCACATCAGATTACCTCAAGCAAACCCGCCCACAGGGGTTGAGTATCGACATTGGCGCATTCGAAAAACATGAATCTCTTTATGCTCACCCAGATAGCTATGAGGTTGATCAAGATACTAAGTTGATTGTATCTAGCCAAGATGGAGTGCTTAAAAATGATACCAATGAAAATTCAGCAGCCGCTACATTAGACCAAGATGCTTTGTATGGAAGTGTCACATTGAATGCAGACGGCAGTTTTGAGTATCAACCTGATGCTGATTATTATGGCAATGATGAATTTTATTATTCAATCAATACGAGCCAAGCAAAAGTATCAATAACAATTCTCTCCACAGGTTGGACTCTTATCCCTAACAATGCTGCGCCAGTTGCTAATAATGATAGCTACTCACTTTACGCAGACAGTATTGATACCATTGTTGCACCAGGTGTGTTGCTTAACGATACAGATGATGCAAATACACAAGCTCCTTTTTATGCAGATTTAACTGCGCGAATCTATAAACAACCAATGTATGGGTCGGTAACACTTAAGGAGACTGGTGAATTCATTTACACGCCTGACGCTGGTTTTATAGGCGATGATAGCTTTGAATATGATGTTACAGATATTGGAACAAGACATAGTTACCCTGCTACCGTTAATCTTCATATTCAAGCCGGTGTTCCTTATGGGGGGAAGGTTATCGCGGGAACCAGCAGTGGTGGTTCTATAGGGTTCTTAAGCACGCTGCTATTGACGATACTCGCACTGTTTAGACATCAAAAGTCACTTGCCGTTAAAGTGGTCGTCCCACTATTGTTAAGTGTTTCTCCTTTCGCTCATTCTGCAGAAGAGAATAACGGAATATATGTAACAGCTAATCCTGGGATTTCATGGTTAGAGCCAGATACTGACCACAACGCGTGGAGTCAGGAAAGTAACAGTCAGTTTTCTTTCGGAAGTAGCTTAGGGTACCAATTTGATAATAACGCGAGTATCCAGTTTACTTATCGTTGGCTAAATAGTGTCGATTTGAAAGCAGAACATACGCAATATAATGATATGACGGTCGATTACCAACATTACAGCTTTAACTTTGTTTATCGAGTTACGCAGCTTTGGGGCGATAAATTCGCCCCGTACTTCAGTTTGGGCTTAGGTTATCTTGATGCAAGTTCGAACCACGCGGAAGATTTCGAGGTGGAGGATAATGTTCACCCCAACATAGGCGTCGGCGTGAATGTATTGGACTTTGGTCAAATTAAGTCAGATCTACAATGGCATCATTTAGCAGGTGATGTTGATACCCTCGAACTCGTGTTTTCTTATTACTTCAAGTAATTCAACTAAGAACAGTGCTTTTAGCTGTTCTTAGCCAGAGCTATCAGTTAGCACCTCTTCATACATAATTTAAGGGTATTACGGTTGCTCCCTGCGATGATTTGGAATTGTTCATCAATTGGGAGCACCCAGTATCTGACCTTTCCAATCAATACAATGCAATGAGTTAAGGGACTTTTACACTTGCATTTATTCATGACTCGCTAACTTAGCAAAGGCATTAACAAGCTTCTGTCCAGAGACGTGTTATGCCGCCATGCTTTGGGACAAGAGCGCCTTAGTGCGACTACTCTAAAACACTTCTGTCCAAAAATGAGTTTCATAAGCATCGTTTAATCAAGCCAGGTGAGTGCCTTATCAAACCCATCTGGCGTTATATTGATGTACCAATCTAGATCCACTTTTTTGCGCATAACCAGTCCACACTCTTCAAGAGCTTTACATGAAACTCGGAAGTTGTTCGGGTGAATATCTCTCCCAAGCACTTGATTGACGGCCAGGTTGATGACGGTTGACTTACCTTCTTTTACTCCTTTGATGAACGCCTTGGCCAAACATCTTAAGACCTCTTTTTGAACCTGGCTCATTCTTGCTCTTTTCATTCTCTCTGCCTCTTAATCATTGCAACAATAATTAAATTAAAATTCTGAAAATTTATTTATTTCATCAAGGGATAGGTTCGTGCTGGCTGCTATATGCTTGCATGTAGAGTCAGTATGAAGCCGACAGAGCGAAGCAACGTCAGTCAGCTCTTTACTCATTTAAAGAACAGCTTTGTTCGCGATTCTAAAGAGAGATATTTTTTCCTAGAACCTTATAGACCGTAGTCCTACTGCACTCTAACTCTTTACTGATCGCATGCTTGTTCATTCCTCGGTCTGCAAGCTCTTGAGTACGCGTATGAAGCGTCTTATTAGGAAATCGGCCAAGATGCCGTCCTTCAGAGGGATTTAGAAGAAGAAAGGGTTCTGTCGCAAACTT
>NZ_JBFRVX010000002.1:0-2210 GCF_041475345.1 Vibrio sp. 10N.222.48.A3
ACAAGAGCGCCTTAGTGCGACTACTCTAAAACGCTTCTGCCCCAAACTTTGTTAGCCCTAATAAACTTACCGTCTGGCGAGCATTGCAGTAGACCTAATTAATCTAATCCGTACTTTGGGCGCTAATGCGGAAACTTTCCGTAGTTCTATCCCGAAACCCTCTTTCGATTCACATAACAGTTTGATGCTAATTGAGTTTAATAATGTATGCCAGCATCATAAATGGAATGTAAACACGGAAAAATTCAGTCTAATAAGCGTTACGCAACTGGAGTAAATTATGAAAAATGGCTTAGTAAATACGCTGAATCGGCAGGATGCTTCAGATGCGCTTGTAGATCTAGGAGAAACACTTCTAGATTCTCAATTCGATGATGGGCTACTAAAGGATATTCCCATTTTAGGAACTTTGATTAAGCTGAAAGATTTTGGACTAAGTATTAGTGACTACATGTTGGTTAAAAAACTGCAAAAGTTTGTATTCGCTTTGAATCAAGTTCCTGAAGATGAAAGAGACATGTTTTTCATTAAATTAGAAAGTGACTATACGTACAAATCTAAAGTAAATGACAATTTGGTTCTGCTTATCAATGCTTCTGATGATATTGATAAACCAGAAATGTTAGGGAAGGTTTTTTCTAAATATGTCATCGGATGTTTGGACTATGAGCAGTTTATGCAATTTTCGACCTCAATAAATGGCTTAAATGCAAATCAGTTTAAGTTACTTAAACAGCAAGAAAATGCTCTTACATCCAAAGAAGTTGGTCATATACTAGCTTCATATGGTTTCGTTAATATTGTCATACCAACAGCCTATGGTTCTTCTGTGCCTGATTATTATTTGAATGAAGATGGAGTTGAATTCCTAAAAGTACTGTTTGGTAAAGAGATCGCGGTGGAATAGTTGCATAACAAGGTGTTATAACTAAAAGAGGCTTTATGGCACAAAAAATATATTTTGATGAGTCTGGATTTACAGGCAATAACTTGTTGTCTGCTCGTCAGGAAGTCTTCTCGTATGGCTCTGTAGCATCGAGTGATGAAGAAGCAAAAGAAGTAGTTGAGTACATAATTAAAAAGTACAAAATTCAAAATGGTGAACTGAAAGGCGGGACGCTACTGGGAAATAACCGTGGTAAGAAAGCAATATCTGAATTGCTTGAAATCTACGATGGTAGGATGAAATCAGTTGTTCAGAATAAAAAGTTGGCATTAGCAGGAAAGTTTTTTGAGTATATTTTTGAGCCTGCTTTAGCTCAAAAAAATGGGCTGTTCTATAACCTTAATTTCCATAAGTTTGTAGCTAATTACTTGTATATAGAGTTTATTGTAAAAGAAAAAGTCGCAGAAGAGTTGTTTCTGGATTTTGAAAACTTCATGCGCAACAAGACCACTTCGGATGACTTTTTTACAATAAGTACTCCGCAAGAAGCAACCATGCCCTTTCAAAGTATCCTTGCTTTTACGCAAGCTAACCGACAGTCAGTCGCTGATGAACTTGACGCATTAGAAGGTACAGGACTCGACAAATGGATACTTGACCTTACTGATACATCACTTTTCAATTTGCTCGCATATTGGGGACAGAATCATCAACAATTAACAGCAGTTTGTGATGACGCAAAACCGTTGAAAGAAGATATGTCTGTTTTCGACGCAATGATCAATAGAACTGACAAACATTTTCAATCAATTGGTGGTAAAACAGTACCAATTACATTCAATTTGAGTGAACCGGTAAATCTTGTTGATTCAAAGGTTTATCATGGAGTTCAGGTCGCCGATGTCGTTTCGGCAGTATCTGTATATGTTGCTAACGAAAAGAAGAATGATCCATTTTATGATAAATGGGTTGGTACGTTTTTCGATCAAGTTATTTATGGCTATGCTAGCGTCGTTCCCGAAATTGAATATGTCGATCTGGAGCGAGATTCTGTAAAACTCAATGCGTTGCTCCTTGAAGAGCTAGCTAGTAGAAGTCGCGATAAACTTCCATTAATGGAAGGCATTGAAGAATATGTTCAAATGGTAAATTACGCACTGAAATTTGCACCCAAATTTTAGGTATAACAATCTGTTTAGAGTGATTCTCAACGCGTGGCGTTTTTACTATGCCTTGCGTTTGGTGGTTGCGGTGGCATCGGTATTGCTTTGCTCACACCTTAACAGTGGAATTGACTAATATTCCTCTGTAGACAGCGGTATAC
>NZ_JBFRVX010000003.1:0-325 GCF_041475345.1 Vibrio sp. 10N.222.48.A3
CAAGATGTGGTTGTGTCTCGCCTTGAGCAAGATCCACCGCGTAACGAAGAAGGCACCGTTTATGATTACGTTGCTGGTGGCCTAGCGGAAATCGGCGAACAGCTGAAGATCTATCATGATCTTTTGGATCTCATTGGTACTGATCCTAGCGAAAAGAACTTAAATCGTCTTACTCGTGTGCAAGAGCAGTTGGATCATGCCAACGCATGGCGCTTCGAAGATCGCGTAAGTAACGTAATGGCGGCGCTTAAACTCACTGCCGAAACAAAACTGACGGATTTGTCTGGTGGTTGGCAACGTAAAGCGGCGCTTGCTCGTGCGCTTG
>NZ_JBFRVX010000004.1:0-6325 GCF_041475345.1 Vibrio sp. 10N.222.48.A3
GAGGGAAGACTTGTAATTCTTTTCCTACAAGGAGAATCGAAAGTATAATGAACACCCATTCTAACCTTTCGCCAGAAGACCTGCTAGGTGAGGCTTTACGATCTTTAGAGCACTGAGCTGGAACTTTAACGTTTTCTAGATTAGCGCATGATAGCTGAAAATATGAGCAAAAAAATTAAGAGTAATTACACCATGACAATGCGATAGAGTCAGACCATGCTCTAATCAAAAAGCTCATCGAAGCGATTCAAGGTCTTTAAAGGTTACGGATATTGAACAAGAGTCAATTTGATTTTTGGTTAAGCCGTGACCGGGCAGAGGTGAGAGTGCACGAGGGATCAGCGTTTTTGAATGAACTCTTCAATACATTTACAGTTTAAGTATAAAATGAGGCGGCCAAATAGCCGTCCCAGACACACCATCTGACTTGTTTATTCACTCATTCCTTTAAGCCAAAAATTAATTCAATTTCATCATCAAGTCTTCTGCCCGTTGGTATAAAACCAAGTTTTTGATAAATAGAGAGCGCATTGCCTTTTTCTTTATCCATCGTGGTCAGGGAGACGCCTTTTAAACCGATAATGGAAGCGTATTTCTTACTGAAGTTAATCGCTTGACTCCCCAATCCCTTTCCTTGGAAACGATGGTCAATCATGACGCGCCATACATATAAATGCTCCTTTTGAAAGTGTTCATCGTGTGTGTCCAGTATTCTAGGGTCAATCAGAGAGATCAGGCCCGCAGGTTTATCGTTTAAGTAAATACCATAGTTGATACTATCGTCGTTAAAACTGGCTTCTGCAAGCCACTCTGCGTTGTTAGCAATGAGTTGTTTTTGAGACTCTTCCACTGAGAGAGCAATAATGTCATCGATAATGGTATTGTTTATTTTTAAAAAGCTAATTTTATTCATGCTTATTTACCTTGGGTAGGTATTTCATTAAAAGTAACTGGCCAATGTAAGGATCTTGATAAGCTAATCTTGAGTTATCAAAATGGTAATGCCGCTTTTGTTCCTGTCATTTAACATAGGCTCTTCAACTATCTTATAGATCTCTTTATCTGGCGCATGCTAGAACTCGCCAATCGTTTTTCATTAAGGTATATAGTCACAGTAGAGTATGCTTTCTCAAACAATGAGGATGGAAGTTCTTGTTTCCTATTTTGTCTGCACCCATGACAGAAATATGAGTTCCAAGCGTTGCCCACGATGATTAAAAAAAAGGGTCCGTACAGTATTTTTGCAACAGTCCCGTTACAAGAACCAAAACAAAATCCCTGCTAGAGTGCTTACTAGTGTAATGAAAGAGAGCTTTAACGTGTTCTAAGCCAGTTACATGTTGTATGTCACTTATCAACTAAAATGGTGGCTCTTCTCTTACCGCCTTTGCACTCAACAGTGACGTTCACTCCATTGACGAGTGCTTTCTCATTATTCGCTCTGGCTCTCACATCGAGTTCAAATTTGGACAACGAGTTCGGTAAGCGCAAAAGAAAGAGTGCTGGTTACCCTTTTGCTTTGGTACAGGCCAAATCTTGATGTTATCGAAGATGGCCAATCGCAGTGCTAAAATAGACAAAACTCTGGAATATTGCAGCTAATGTTATCGAAAGCTATTCTGCACTATTTTTGTAGTTTGCGTAATTGGTGTAGCCAAACTCAACACCAATGATACGAACCGCCATATAAGTTTTAGCCCAGACCATTTGACGTATTATTCCGGAATCTTTTGTCTCTTACAGTATGACTTTGTAAGTAAAATCATTACATAATGAAAGCGTATTCACTAGGTTGCTAGTTCAAACCTTGATGCTTTGGTTTTTCTAATAGCGATAAGATGTCGCTCCTAATGAATTGATAGCAGAGTAGTTTCTTACGTCTAAAGCGGGACTTGATTGGCTGAACCAACGATAAATATAGGACGATTCACAATAATGCCGTGCTTGGCCGACATATCACTCAGATTGACATTACTCATGGGCGTTGATTAAGCGACTTTCCATACTTGTTAGAAGAATATTTATTACTTCTAAATCGTAGTCAATACAATGTTTCTAAAAATGACGTACTCTCTTACCTTTATCGTTTGGGTATAAAGAGAGTCGATTTAAAAGTGGGCAGTAAAACGTTGAATATTTTATAAAACTTTGACCAGAACGTTATATAAGGGCTTCAAGGAAGGTAATAACCTTAGTCTTTCGGTCTTTTTTATGACGTTGTCACAATGAAAGTTGGGTGAGGCGATAATTCCCCTCACTCAATTAGTACCTGAATATGATAACAATAAGGCCGATGGGTAGGAAAAGTCTAAAAGTTTCGTACAACGTCATACCATCCGGATGAAGGTGGACGTTAAGTGGGAAGGTGATGAAAGGGTTCCACATGACTCCGCGTTTAATCGAAGAAGGGACCTGTCGTATGACAAAAGAAAGTGCCGCGCCGTTTTTTTTTCTTATCCTTATTTTTTATTGATTTAACTATTTATCTCCCCACGCGCCGTCCTTTATTGATGGCCATTTACTTGCTCGGCTAATGAGAAAGTTGTGCTAGTTCGTCTTTATTCAATCCTGTGACATCCATAATGGCTTCCTGATCTAGACCATTAAGCATCATCTTGTGCGCCATCTCCTTGAGGGCTTTTTGGCGACCTTCTTGACGTCCTTCTTGGCGGCCACGTTGCTCGCCTTGTTGGCGCAATTGTTCTGCAATAGTCATAAGTGTTTTCTCGTGTTTCGGTACTGATGAGGCCAGTGACGTAATTAACGCCTCTAGGTTGATTTCTGTTCACGCATTCATTTTAAGATTGGCCAATGGGAGAGATATTTAAAGCGAGCTGACTGCCCTATAGAAACTAACCTAAACAAGGGCTCTGTTAGTTTCTATATGAATTCTGGGCCTCTTAATTGAGGGGGGTGTAGTGAGGGTTTTGAAAGAAGCGACTATTTCGCGATCAAGAAATCCTCAATTGATTTTCCAGCATCAAGCTGTTCTTGAATTATGGAAGGGGTGCGACCTTGACCGGTCCAGGTTTTTTCTATGCCGTTCCCGTCTGTGTAACTATATTTAGCAAGGCGAGGCTTACGTTTACCTTTTATTTTATTCTTTGATTGACCTGCTAGAGCTTCTATAAGAGCTTCAATATTAACACCATCGACCTTGATTTGCTTTGCGATTTCAGCGACTTTGGATTCTTGTTCAGCACGAGCTTCGCGCTCTACTTCTTCGCTCTCTTGGCGTTCAAGAAAGACGGTCGTTAACTTATTCAGTGCTTCTTCAAGTTCCTCAAGTGTTAATTCACGAGAGAACGCACGAAGCGAGCGGATATTAAGTAAAGTTTTTATCATTTCGGTCATGTTGAGTCCATTTACATTTAAATTGAGATAATATTACAAATCAATAAGATACACAAAAATTGTCGAAACACGTTTTCTCCAAAAATAGCGTTGTGAATATTCCCTCTTAGGCATATTTTTCTAAATATCAATGAGTTATTGCCTATCTTCATCCGAGAATGATGCTTTTTTAGGGTAAATAGTTCGAGCGTCGCTAAAGCTTATGGATTTAAAGTGGCTGTACTGAATATCTTTGATTAATTTAGTGTTCAAACTTTCATGAGTAAACGCACAGTAAATATGCAAGTTATTGATGGCTATAGAGGATAGAGCACTCTCAAGTTGAGTTTCAGTAACCATGTAGATCAAAGGGGGTATTTCGGAACATCTCATATAACCATCAACCTCGTCATAGCATGTTGATTATTGCATGTGTCTGCATAAAGAAAAGTATGAATAGTCCTAAACTCTTATTGTGTCTCTGCATTGAAAACTGGCGTCCGTAAGGTTTGGGTGAAATTTTCACCTACCACTAGGATGGAAGGCTCCGTGTCACAAGGTGAGTATCGCAGTATATTATACTAGACCTAAATCCGGATTTAGGTGGAAAAATGAAGAAGAGAATTGGACCCTATGCGCAAACCTAGCCTAGCTAATGCCAATTTTAAAAGGTTCATGCGTAAGCCAGAGTTGCGTATTGAAAAGCTCTCTCTTTATGACCTATTTGGTCAGACTGGCTTTGGGTGCGTTGTCATATGGGAAAGCTTTCAGTCAAGGTTGAAGATGGGTATTTAGTCGGACATTGTCTACCCAAGGTAAAACCGAGAAATAGAAAGGCACTATTCAATCGTATAATCGTTATCACTCTCGGTGCAATAAAAGGTGAATGACTTCATCTTTCTCTTCAGAGTCAACTTCAACGCGATAAAAGCCTTTGGCTTTTAGCGCTTCAATTAACGCTTCCAACCGATGGGTTTTCACCGTCATAGCCAGGGGTTTTATCTGGTTATTGTCTTCATCAAACCCTTGCTCTATGCTTTTTTCTTTCATGTAAAGAGTATCTCGTTCCATTTCTTTTGTGGGGTCTTCCAACATAGTTGGAAACTGATGCTGCTCAAATAATTCCGTTAACATGATATAGAGTTCATCAGCCTGTGAGAACTTGGCTTGATACCCGAGATTCAGTTGATTTACCTCCCACATTTTTTTTTCGAGGTTGCCTGTTACACTTCGGCCAATACTGATCATGGTTTTGAGTTCATTTTTACATGTCGAGAACTGAGGCCGTTTTACTTTTGGTTTGATGAATTTTACCAACAGTTCATTTCTTCTTTTCGTTGTCCAATATCCACCTTGTTGACTCATGGTTAAATACAGTGCGAGAAGCGCATTCGTCACGATCTCATCAAGGGCTTGATAGTGCTTAAGGTTTCGACTCATGAATTTATTCTTTCTCTTTAATTGAAGCTTCCTAGCTGTTTTTCACGATTTTAAATTGAGTGCGTAATCAGCGTGTATTAAGGCTTAAATAATAAGGCGCATTCAAAAATTAACGGGGAACGCGAACATATACCTGCTCAAACTTTAATGGCACCGCTCGTCGCAATCCCGTAGCTGGCGAAGCCAGTCGAAGGGTGAGCAAGCGGTATTTCGAACCTCTTAAACCACCATGATTAAGCCTCTTTTCTAGACACAGAATCAATAGAAGGTAAGAGATCCTAAATATTTTTTTAATTGATTGATACTGTTAACTTTTCTTATTCTTTTTTCAAGCGAGACTATCGAATCATCAATCATTTCAAGATACTTTTCCATTTTGGCTTGCGTCTTCTTCTTGCTTGGTGCTGAGAATTGTCTCCAGACTTGAGACTTAACTCCTTGTTGGCTAAAGATGTCACGGTGGGCCCGATTTAAATCCAGGAGCTTCATTTCGAGCAAATGCTCCATTCTCACTAAAGTTGTTTCATCAAGAAGGTGCTCAGAATCGGGGACATATTCTGTCAGCATTCGGACTAAGGTCATCACATCATTCTCTCGTTTGGCCACCGCCAGTTTCTGCATTAAACGATGTTTCTCTTCTTTCTTTAACGGGTCAGACTCTTTATCTGGATGGATAACACTCGCAATGCGTTTGTACATTTTGTTGAGTTGAGTACCTCGGAACATTTCTTTGATGTTAAGCGCGTCGTCGTCTTCACTCTCAAAATAATCGAATTCAAAATCGTCCCAATCGTCCTCATTTTGGGCCCGTGGTGAAAACGAGTCGTTATTATGTTTAACAAAAGAGGCCCATAAGGTACTGATAAAAGCTTCAATGGCGAATGGATCACCAGAAGCCAGAATTTCACGGATTTTTTTGTGGGGTAAATCAATATCAGCGCCGAACATCTCCTTCATGCCGTTTTCAAATTCTCGACAAGCTGCATTGAGCGCTTGCTGTTTCTCTTTCTGAAATACTTTATTATGATAGGTTTCATACTCTTCGCATAACGCCTCGACTTTGTCTCTATCATTGATAAAAGGGCGATCAAGCAATTCAATTAACTCCTGTTCAATCGCTTGCATCAAGCGATTGCGGATATTGGTTTTGAGTTTTTTTGAGGTCAAAAATGACATCAAGTGCTTAACCCAGGCACAGTGAAGATGGTCGAGCTTTTTATCATAGGGAGTCAGTTTATCTTTGTATTCAGAAAAAAGCTGATTGACCTTGAGCTCGGCCTTTTGATTACGCCGTTCATTTTTTTCAATCTTCCTCCAGAGCTCAGATAAATAATCCGACTGAGAATGTGGAACGTTGTTTGAGTGAAAAATAGGAAGTGTCATATCCGTCCTTTTCTCTTCTAGTAACCCATGTGTTTTTCTAGGCTAACAGCGTAAGAAGAGAAACACCTCGAAGTAATACTAATTTATGTTCCTTGAGTTTGAATTACCCTCTGACGCTGATAAATCGAAACGCTAATCTTAGTATTCAAGGGGCCATTCATTTTGTAAA
>NZ_JBFRVX010000005.1:0-1062 GCF_041475345.1 Vibrio sp. 10N.222.48.A3
AATCTGTTCACGGTGTAGGCCAACAACTCGATTCCCGACCGCAGCAAACATTCGTTTTACTTGATGAAACTTGCCTTCTGTAATGGTCAACAGCACTTGTTTACTGGTAATCACCTCGAGCTCTGCCGGACGCGTCGGTTTTTGTTCGCCCTGCAATTGAATGCCCGCTTTGAACTTATCAGCGACATCGTCTTTGATACCTCGTGACAATGTCACGCGGTACACCTTCTTACATGACTTGGTTGGCAGCGTAATATTGAATGACCAGCGCCCATCATCGGTAATCAAGACTAAGCCTGTAGTGTCGGCATCTAAGCGCCCTGCTATGTGCAGTTCTGATGCTTTGTCTATCTCGATGTAGTTAAACAATGAAGGATAAACTTCATCGATATTAGAGCAGATAGTACCCGCAGGCTTGTGCATTAGGAGGTAACGAAATTCACGCAACTTAAGCGGCGTGCCATTTAACAAGATGGTGTTGCTTTCATGAACCTGAGCTGACTCATCAGTAACTGTTTCACTGTTTACGTTCACCTCGCCATTATGGATGCGTTCAATCGCTTCAGGCTTGGTTAGGTCAGTGCTTTTACATAGGTATTTATCAAGGCGCATTAATCGTCGGCACCACATTTAGCACAAGGCTTGTAAGTTCGTTCACCTTGAGCAATCACCACATAGTCTCGAACGCACTTGTCACATAAAGCGAGCTTTGGGTAAGCCTCTTTTTGTTTCTTTGCGTTAATGTTGCCTTCGGTGGTGTATACGGTTCTCATTTTGATGCCTTTGCTTGAATAACGTGAGATGCGCAAATTGTATCACTGTTTACAGCTTTGATTGGAGTGGTGGTGCATAGATAAATTGATTTTAAGCGCCGTCATTCCATGTTCTCGCCCCGTAACGGCTTAACCATGAACAACAAAGTCAACGTGCCACGCCTATCAGTGGTAAAATGATAAAAGCTCACCAACTTATGAAGTCGATAATGAAAGATTGTAATCAATGCGGAAAATGCTGTATCAAATACGGAGATGGCGACCTTGCCGCGACTCAAGAAGAGATCGA
>NZ_JBFRVX010000006.1:0-2063 GCF_041475345.1 Vibrio sp. 10N.222.48.A3
ACATCATTCTCTAGTAAATTAGATTTTACAGATTCATAAGCGCCTAGTTTAAGCGTCTTCGAATTAGCATAGCCTTGGTTGACCCAAACCTCTGAAATCGACTGTTTACTTGAGTTTTTAGCGGCGGCTAACTGCTCAGACAAGCCTGTTTGAGCGTTTACTACCCATAAGTCATCGATAGGAGCCTGCTCAAAATCAAAGCGAGCATATAAGTCAGGCGATGTGACTTTGACATGTACGACATCTCGGTCGAAAAGTTTCTTGCCATCAGTAATGATGTAGTGGAACTCATCTTCACCAATAAAACCTTTTGGGGCTTTATAAGTTACTTTTCCATTGGCGATTTTAAGTTCTGCACCCTGTGCTGAATATTTATCAACCTTATGGATAGAAATAGTGTCGCCATTCGCGTCAAAGTCATTTTTGAGCACATCTAAGCCAGTCGTGCTGTCTCGTTTTACGCTGAAATGGTCGATTTTAGCCGATGGAGGCAAAGGGTAGTCGGCAAGCCCAACCAAATTTCTTCTCAAACGGTTATTTTTATAACGTGTAAAGTTGATGTCATCAACATGAGCAGCGCCACCTTGAATACCTTCACCTTCAGCCGAGGTACTATGGCCTGTGCCTAAGTAGTGTGCGGTTTCATGTAATACAACGCCGTCTGCACCGATGATGTCACCAGGAGAGCGAACAATACTTCCGAAGTTTACGCCTAGAATCCAGTTGCCTTTCAGCCACAGCATTCTATGTTTGAGATCCCAACCTCGCGTTTTTCTTTGCTCATCCCACCATTTTATAGCAGCAACTCGAATAGGTTCATTCTCATGTTGGTAACCCCACGCCTTACAAGCGTCATGAGAAGCACTTTTTTTACAAGTTTGGTAATGGTCGTCCAGATAGCCCCACGTTTCGATCAACACATCATTGACAGAAAAACGCAACAAAGCATCTCGGCTCAACACATAGTCAACTAAATTAATGTAGTAATCGACAAGAACCATGGCGTCGTCCAAATTGCTATCCGCTTCTTGAACAAACGCTTGGTAAGAGACATGAACTGCCACTTTTACTTTGTGCAATTGAACTTGCGTTTTGTCTTTAGCAATTAAGTTATCTAAGCCAGACGTTGGTGCACTCGGCCTTTCATCTATGGTTTTAATTGCCTTTTGCATATTGTCTAAAATTGTAGACTGCGGCGTAACCGACGCTAAGTTTTGAGCTTTTGCTGTCAACTTATTCGCAGATAAGCCACTTATGATGTCTGCCTTTTCAATCGTCCATACTGTTTGACTACCACGGTAAGCCGTCACATAGAGTTTATTCTTAGTCGTCAGTGCTGCAATAACTTGCGTATTTTCATCACTGGTATCAACACCACGATAAACACGGATATCAGGGGTATTAATTGTACTTGCTGGAGCATGCCCATTAATACGGTGATCCCAAAGATATACTTTCATATCGGGCTCTCGGATCGAGTAACGATGGAGCTCTAAAGTACGCTTTTTACCATTAACCGTAATGGCTACTGAAAGATCCGGGGGTGATGCTTTCGTAGGCTTATAGACCATAGGTTTATGGCCTTCGTTTTTGCTATCTTTGCACCCACCAGCCATGACTACCGCTAGTACCACAAAACATAGACTTAGTATTTTCTTCATTCTATGTGGTTCCTTTATATCGACCAGTCTAAACATGAATAAAAACCATAGTAATAGCAATGAATTACGTTGAACAAAACAACGCCAACGTACAGTCGTTTCAAATGGAAATGCCGAAAAATCCCTTAAATCAAATTTTCGAAACTGTTAGTTATAAATCGTTTTAATAAATTCTAGGTTTTGAGTTGTATCAACCTTATATGAAAGGTATAAATACTGGAGTTATTATTACCTCCCTCTCAATTGACATGGATGAAGATTATGTTTGAAAAAGTGTTAGCAGCTCCCGCCGATCCTATTCTCGGCCTTACTGAAGAATTTAAAAAAGACTCTCGTGAAGAGAAAATTAACCTTGGTGTTGGCATCTACAAAAATGAAGATGGTCAAACGCCAGTACTTAAA
>NZ_JBFRVX010000007.1:0-12835 GCF_041475345.1 Vibrio sp. 10N.222.48.A3
ACAACCAACTGCCTGTAAAGGTCTTCACATCCGAAGTTATTAACTTTGTGATGGACAACATCAACAAAGAAATCAGAGAAACAGAGATCGCCGAGAAATGTCACTGTTCAACCACCTATTTTTCTAAGAAGTTTCATCTACACTTTGGAGTAAGCTTTAGAGACTTCGTGTGCGATAAACGCATTCTACTTGCCAAAAAGTTAATCGAGGCAGATACCGAATCAAAAATTGCTGTCATTGCCTATCAATGTGGATACAAGGATGTGTCATATTTCTCGAGAATTTTTAAGAAACGGACTGGAGTAACGCCTGCAAGTTACAGGCGAGCCTGCACAGATAACGGAAAACAAAGAACATAAACGCTAATTTTACTCCCTAAAAGAAAAAACCATGGTACATTTAACATGATTTTAACAAAAATAACTTAGCGAAAAACATGGAGTTAGACAATGATTCAGCCTAACGAGTTTAGCCAAGAACAAGCAACAGCTCTCTCTACACCCAATGACATGATTTTAAAATGGGCAGAAGAACGCCCCGATGAGGTCTATTTAAAACAAATTATTAATCGCCAATTTGTCGAATTTACTTTTAAAGAAGTGGCCGACAAAGCACTGAAACTGGCGTCAGCATTAGAAGGACTCGGAGCCCAACCCGGTGATCGAGTCGCTCTCGTATCGAAAAACTGTGCGGAGTGGTTTATCTGCGATCTTGCCATGATGTTAGGAGATTTTGTCAGCGTCCCAATCTTTCCAACAGCGGGTGCCGATACCATACAGTACTGTATTGAACACAGTGAAAGTAAAATTGTGATTGCGGGTAAACTCGACGACCCTAAGGCCACTCAAAAAGTACTGGATGATAATCCAAACTTGGTGAGTATCTCACTTCCCTACGATAGCGCAGCGAAGTGCCAACATACTTTCGAACAACTCATCGATACCCATGAACCCTCAACCAAGCGTCCTCAGCATCACGATGATAAAGTAATGTCGCTTGTTTATACTTCGGGTACATCAGGGCTACCAAAAGGCGCGATGCTCACATACGGCGCCTTTACGTGGTCAGTTCAACGGTTGATCGATCATATTGGTATCCAACCCGGCGATCGCTTGTTCTCTTATCTACCGCTTGCCCATATTACAGAACGCGTTTACATCTTTGGCTCATCGGTAATGGGCGGTATAGTCACTGCTTTCCCGGAGTCTTTAGATACCTTTATTGATGATGTGAAAATGCATCGCCCTACTCTATTTATTTCAGTTCCTCGCTTATGGACTCTGTTCCAGCAACGAATCCAAGATAAGCTTCCGCAGAAGAAACTGAATTTATTACTTAAGATTCCGTTTATCAACAACATCATTAAGAAGAAACTGGCTGATGGCCTAGGGTTAGATCAAGCCCGCGTTTTGGGATGTGGTTCAGCTCCGGTATCACCGGCTCTACTCGCATGGTATGAGAGTGTTGGTCTACACATTACCGAGGCTTGGGGAATGACAGAGTCTTTCGCCTACAGCACGATTAATCACCCGTTTAGAGCCGACAAAATTGGTACTGTGGGTAATGCTGGTCCGGGCATCGAACTCAAAATTGCAGAAGATGAAGAAATTTTGGTTCGAAGCAAAGGTATGTTCTCTGGCTATTACAAAAATGACATAGCCACCCAAGAGTCTTTTAACTCTGAGGGATGGCTTCATACTGGCGATATTGGTGATATCGACAGCGAGGGCTACCTAACGATCCGGGGACGTAAAAAAGACACCTTTAAAACTGCGAAAGGTAAGTTTGTGGCTCCAGTGCCAATCGAAAACAAACTGTTTGAATACAGCCGCGTAGAAATGATGTGTTTGATCGGCTTAGGCTTACCTGGTCCTATCCTACTAGTGGTACCGCATGACTTCCCTAATTTTGATCGAGCTCGTTATGAAAGAACAAGTAAACGTGTCATTGAAAAAATGAACGAACTGTTAGCCTCGCATGAGAAGATCAAAGGGGTACTGATGATTAAGGAACCGTGGAGCATCGACAACGGTGTACTTACCCCGACTCTCAAGATAAAGCGACATATCCTTGAGCAGAAATACCATGAAATCGGTCATAACTGGCCGAAAGATAAATTGGTGGTTTGGGAAGAATAACCATTACTTGCACCTAACACTGAATAAAGAGTGCTACTAAACTGAAATTGGCACTAAGAGGGAGCTTAAGAGCTCCCTCTTTTTATGTAATTCTACTTCCTAATGACTGTTCTTCTTACTGACAGTCTTAACGCAAGCAATAACCCGCAGACAAGTATTACAAGGTTAACCTGATAATTACGTCTAACATCTCATCAAAACAAGGGCCTAATGCCTCTTCATCGATGGCATGGCAATACACCCCTTCAAGCTGAGCAGGATCATAGTCGGAACTCAGGTCCGGATCATCTAAAAGCGCGCTAGAGTTTGCCATTCGTAACAATAAGTCCTCACCAAACTCACTATCAGGTCCAGTTGCCGATGTTAGTGATGAGCCTAAACCCAACGTAAATACATATATGTCTTCCGTTCTAGCCTTTTCCGCGATGTCTTCAACTAGATTACGAGCAACCCGATTAACTCTGGTATACAGATCATTTGCTGAATGACTATCAGGGGCATATTGCGCTACTGGGCGCACCGCATGAGTCGGGTTCAAAATGTTGAACTCGGTGGCACTAGCATCATGAGTTGTATAATACTGAGGAATTTCGCTGATATAGTCATCAATATCTCTTCCCTCGTAACCGCCCGGTAACCTGGTAGCAATCGTATCATGTCTCCAAAGACCTCTAGGTCTGCCACTACTACCGTCGCTCGATCTTATAGCCCCTGTGTGAGTTCCACCACCTTCAAAATCAAACGTCGTAGCAAAAGTATTTGGCGCTCCATCAGTAAAGAATACAATCACTTTCAAGTTGGCAGGATCAGTCACAGTTCTGAGTTCATTCAGAGCTCGATACATCCCTTCTGATGCATTGGTATATTGGGCATTTGAAGTGCTACCAAAGTTAAAGCTATCAATTTCAGATTTTATGGTACTCCGGCTATGTCCACGGGTCGCATTGAACCCCACAGGGACTTCAGATCCAAAAGCAAACTTAACCAATGAAATTCGATCAAATCCCTCATGAAAATTTTCAATGAACGACTTAGACCGATCAATCACGTCTTGTGTCACGTCGCCAATACTCCCTAGTCTCAAGGAAGTAGTGTTATCAATCACTAACACCAAATCTACGGGGCGACGGATAGATTGTGCTGAAACTCCTGGGTTGAATGTATCTAACCCTATCAAGGGCAAAAAGATAGTAGGTACTTGCGCTGTAGCCGAAATATCTATGGAAATATTACCAAAAGAATCATATGCGAAGTTCACCGCACCTAAGCTCGGCGTTGCTGAATAAAAGTCGGCGGGGATATTAGCTGAAAAATATTTTTGAGCTGCAGCACGCCCTGCATCTTCGCCATTAGCGACCGCTCTTGCGGCTGCAATACTCGCAGCATCAACCGCCGCAAATAATTTAGACTTAACAATGTAAGCGCGTCCAGCATCCACTGAAAGTCCAACAACTAACAAAATAAAAGGCAGTGCGATGATTGACATCAAAGCCACTAACCCCCGACTGTAACGATATTTGATTGGGGTTCCCTTATCCATTTTAACCTCCCTACATATATGTTGTGTCACTCAAAATATATTGCTCGTCGAATACTCGACTAAAGATGGGTGAGTAGTCATAGAATACCTCTACGCTGTAAACGATCTCCCCGTCATCAAGTGCAACTGCGAGATTATTGATGAGCGGGGGATCATCTGAATCCACATCAGAACACTCCCCATCACTTGCCCAGTTACTGCAACTCGACCAAATAGCACTATTTTTACTTAATCCGTGTTGGTTCCATCGATATTGACTTTTAATGTAGGGGGAAGCACCTTCTTGACCAACCACCTCGGTAATGTAAATGACACCGTCTTGCGTCAAGTCCAATGTTCCCGATGTCGTCGCTATGATGTCCATCACTTCTTGAGGGGTATCAGTATTACTCCGAGAAATAATGTTCCCACCTTCTCGACTGATACTGATAATGATGTGATTGGCTTGAATGAGGTGCGTGATATCGACAGCAGCAACAATAAGCAACATGAACAATGGTGCTATTAAGGTCATTTCGATTGCCGCAAACCCTTTCTCTGCGGCTCTTTTGATCTTCAAAGGAAACATCCTGTTCCTCCTTAAAAAGCTTCGTTTTTCATTGCCGCACTAACGGTAAATTTAAACTTCCCGTCATCAAGCAAAACATACATATAAGGGTTTACAGATGGCCACTCACAATCAAGATGAATAGAAATAATGTCCCCTGAGCCACCAAAACCAGCGACGGCATTACCATAGACATCTTCAACACGTATGTTTTGAACATCCATCACTTTGTCGAGTAGACCACTCGAAGATTGGGAAATTTTTTCTAAGATTGCCGCTTCTCGATTACTCGATGCATCGGGATCGAGATCAGAACGACCTGTGATGGCATATCTTGCGCCCTCTCTTGCCGAATGTTGCATGGTCAATTTAACAAACCCATATATACCAAGATCAACAACCGTCAAAAAAAGCGCAAAAAACAGGCTCACCACGATCGTAAACTCGATAATAGCGATGCCTTTTATTTTGGATTTTAGACCGCTTCGATAGCGGTTACGTTCTGAACCTCTTGAAATAGATCTCATACAGCCCCCACCCTTTCGCCTTTCTATTCCCCATATATAGCCCAATAGAAAACCTAGGAGATACAGAAAAGCTCAACATTACAGATATAGAATTGATAAATGAGTTGTTCAAGTTTTATACGCGAGGGGTATTTGAAGGTAATACGATTGCTACCGCTATCAATATCGATAGTAATTAAAATATATTATTTTCAGTTGGTTAAATACGAAAATAACGTCCAATATAAAATAGAATCTAACTCCCAATTTATTCAGCACCCAAATAACTGTCTGTTTTATATCCATTAGATAAAGTAAGGATATAAATCAGACTGCTGTTGTTTCTATATAAATCACCACCACAGTCTCAAATATAAGACAACAAAAGTTCAAATTAAGCATTTAGTTTAGTAGCGAATAAAATAGAAATACTCTCAGTGTTTATTATGGAATAGTTAGATAGAGCTACCCCAAAGAGACCTTCCTCACAAAGAACCCTTGCGACTCCTTTAAGATAACAAAAGGTTATAAATATTTGGTGTAGTCTGAATCATTGTTGTTCTCGCTACTTAATCCTAAATCCTCTTTTACTCGATGACTTAACTGTTCTACACATAACACCTTATTAGATTTAGTCTCGTCAATCTTGACTCCCATTACCTTGTTTTTAAAGATTTTATAACCGAAAAAACTCTTCAAATTGATTAATAACTCCATAATTTCTCTCTTGTGCTCGCCATCGTTCTATCGCTATTATGAAAACAACCTGTTCGATAATCGAACAACCATTATTAACAAGAACTATAAGCTGAGATTATGGACAATAGACTGCGTCACCTTTCAGGTCTCCGTTACTTTGAAGTTGCGGCTCGCTTGAGCAATTACAGCAAAGCGGCTGAAGAGCTGTTCGTCACTCAAGCAGCCGTCAGCCAGAAGATTCGACAGTTAGAAGAACAGCTTGGATGTAAGCTCTTTATTCGTAAGGGGCGTGCAATGACTTTGACGCATGAAGGGCACACACTTTTTAGACATGTCTCTGATGGATTTCAAGAGGTTCTGCTGGGGTTAAACAAGATCCAATCAGAACCTATTCAAGGGCTGCTTGTTGTTAGAAGTCCCCCTTCTTTTGCTTCTCGTTGGTTACTACCTAGGCTGTGGAAGTTCTCGGTAAAGCACCCAGAGATCCCAATTAAGATACTAACAGGGTGTGATACCCCAAATTTAAAACATGGCGAGATTGATGTTGCTATTCGACAAGGCGAAGATCTATGCGTTGAAGAAGGCTTGACTCTTGAGATGCTAATCAACGAACCGGTTTACCCTTTTTGTTCCCCTGAACTCGCAAACTCTTTGAACTTCACATCACCTGAACAACTCCTCAAATGTTGGCTGATTCAGTTTGATAGCGGTTGTTTCCCGTGGGAGGAATGGTTTAGGCAAGCAAACATATCGACTCAAAGCAGCACCATTCAGTGGATGGAAGTCGGTACCTTTGATATGGGGTTAACGACTGTCATGGCGGGACATGGGGTTTGCTTGGCAACAGACAGCTTAGCTGGTGACTTCATCGAACGCGGCTTGCTAGTGAAGCCCTTTGATATAGGCATGACACCTGGGGTTCAAGTCAACCTATGCTTTGACCCTAACTCCCCGAGAGAAGAGCGTATTACCGCGTTCACCAATTGGTTGCACGAAGAAGTAAACGAGCTATTGGAGAGTTAAATATCATCTCCCACTTCTTTATATAAACCATAAACCTAACTCAACATAGAACGGTAACGTAAACCTCCCGACACCGACAAAACTATGTTGAGTTAAAGCAACGTCGAGTTAAAAGCTACGTTGCCTCGAATCACTCCCAAAATGACTTCTTCAGTTCTTTCTCGACTTGTTCCGACGTAATCCCGACATCTCTCAATAAATAATCGGGTAGCTCAGACAGCTGCTTTCTAGTTCTACGATTTTGAAAGTACAGGCCTAATTTAGAATAGAATTTCTTAATTGACAATGATGAAAAAAATGAATGGTTGGTATTTGCTGTTGCTGTGATCGTATTCATAGCCTTTCTCCTGTTGATCTTTTGTTTTGTTATGGTCGATAATTAATCAACAGAGCAACATCGACAAACGATAGATACTGGCATTCAGTTAAGGAAAACTAATGTGAGAGAACGAGCCCCACCATTCCAAGGGATCTACTATTTTTACACGGCGGCTGAAACTGGCAGTTTTAAAGTCGCCGCACAGAAACTATTTGTCACGGCAGCTGCCGTCAGCCAACAGATTCGCCAACTTGAAGAGTGGTTAGCTGCAGATCTGTTTATTCGCCAACACCGAAAAATAGTACTCACTCATGAAGGTGAAGTGCTTTACCTGCAAGCGAAGAAAGGCTTTGCTCATATTCAAGATGGGGTGAGACGAATCAACCAAGATCCTAACCCTACTCAACTGTCGATCTCTACCGTGCCTTCCTTTGCTCAGCATTGGCTCGTACCAAGAATTGGCGACTTTCGCGGTCGCCACCCTGATCTATCCATGCTAATTGAGCCGACCAATAAGCTAGTCACATTTGAAGATTCTAATGTCGATATCTGCGTTAGATACGGTCATGGAGACTACCCAAACATCGAATCACGTTGGTTGATGGACGAGGTCATTTACCCGGTTTGCCACCCTATTTATCAAGAGAAACATGGTATCTATGACATCGACGATCTGCATAAAGCGGAACTCATTGAAGACCGTTGGCCTGATATGGATTGGAATCTCTGGTTACAAGTCGCAGGAGTAAAAGCTGGCCGCACATCATTGCAATTTGATGGCTCTCATTTTGTGTTAGAAGGTGCACTATCCGTTCAAGGTGTCGCGCTTGTTAAGCACAGCTTGGTGTATCGCTATTTACAGGAAAAGAAATTGGTGCGAATCGGAAACATCGCGCTGAAGCCTAAATACAATTACTTTTTATGCGCGCCTCCAGGTTACTTCCATCGAGAAAAGATAAAACGTTTCGAAGAATGGATGCAGAATCAGGTTAAATTATTTGGTAATACAGGTAGAGAAGAGCTTTCGATTATCCACACCGACTACGAACTCAAATGGTCGGATAATTCATAAGGCGAAACTGGTATACTTAACTCAAATAAATGGCGAGAACATCTCATGACACAAGACAACAACCCACTTCACGGTATCACTCTACAGAAGCTGCTGACTGAATTGGTTGAACATTACGGTTGGGAAGAGTTGAGTTACATGGTAAATATCAACTGCTTCAAAAAAGATCCAAGCATTAAATCAAGTTTAAAATTTTTGCGTAAAACAGATTGGGCTCGTACCAAAGTAGAGCAAATCTATATCGATTTGAAACGCTAGTCCCTTCCTTTAACAAACGCACCATTTACGGTACTAAAGTATGAAACCATTGGTGCGCATTTTATTTTACCCCCTTATATTACTCGTAAAATCAATGATTAAAACGAATATCACATCAATTGCATTGAATAATACTTAATCAATACTAATATTATTTAACTAGACTCTGTGGGATAACTCCTCATTAACCTACCGATTATTAAAGATTTTTTGTATGAGTAAATAGAGAGGTCAATCATGGAAGTTGATTCTGAACTCGCGTTAGACATTCATGTTCTTACCCGCAATAATTCATACTATAGGGTGATAAAAGACCTACTTGCGGTATCTATTCCTAGTGCGCAAATCTCTCACTCCCAATGCTTTATGCAAGTACCGAAACTCGAACCTGAAACGGTTGTTTTATTTGATATTCAAACAATGCCATGCCCCAAAAGATACGGATTTATCCTACATGAAAGAAATGAATTTTGGTTAGCTGTCAATGTGAATGACAATACATCTACAGTATGGCTAGAAAAAGGTTTTTCGGGGCAAGTAGATCAGCACTTTGAGTTTATATCGAAAGCAATTTTATCTGTTTATCAAGAAGAGATATGGTTTCCAAGGTCAGTGTTAAATAAACTGGTTTCTTCTTATCAAAGCAATGAAACCAACTATGAATCAGCCTGTGAAAATATAGTTAATTATAAAGAGTTAACAAAAAAAGAAAGGGATACTTGCTCATTGATACTAAAAGGGCTGTCGAACTCTCAGATAGCATCTCAGCAACACGTCAGTATCAACACAGTGAAGACTCACTCATCAAACTTACTTCGTAAATTAAACTTACGATCCAGGTATGAACTTCTTGCTCAGGTAAAAAGCTTTAATTAGATTCGATATATAGCAAGGTCACAAGAAAATAGTAAGATCACAAGAAAATTGGAATATAACAAAACTCATTCTAAACTCACCCTATGTAAGCGATATTTTTCACTCTATGTGATGAGGTTTGGCACTTTGTTCCCTCGTAACCTTTAAAAGTGATGCACGGGTATGCATCTTAACTAACGAGGGATTGAACGATGAAAAAGTTACTTCTTGCTACCGCTGTAGCAGCCGCTTCACTTTCTTTTGGCGCTTCTGCGGTTCAGTTTAATAATGCTGTGGACTTTACAACACTGAGCAAAACGGACCAAAAGACGATTCGAATCGAAGGTCGAGTTCCAAAACGCTGTCTATTGCGAATCGGTAAAAAAGACGTGAAGAATAACGTTCTACGTAAAGCGAACAAAGTTCATACTGATTCGTGGAGCAATGGCTTCAACAACAAGAAAGTTTTAGTAGGTAACTTACGTGCTTGGTGTAATTACGGTGCTGATTTGGAATTTTCAGTTACAGCTTACCAATTAAACGGTGTAACCAAGCACAATATGGGTGAAAAAATTAACTATAAAGTAAGAATTGGTTCAGACATGGTGGCGAACACTGAAAACGACCATGCCATAGAAGTAACGGCACCACCAATTCCATCATTGGGCGAACACTTGGTGAACAAAATCAACAAGCATCCCATTTATGTGAAACCTGAAGATTCAGGATTTGCACGAGCAGGTAAATATAAAGGTAAAATCAAAGTGAGTCTTGCAGCAGCAGGTCCAGCAAGCTAATCACCGAACAACACTTTATGGACATTGTCTTATAGACAAACAAAACTTGGCTCGGTTATCGAGCCAAGTTATTTTATGGAGAAATATCTATGGTTAGGATTACCACTCTTCTATCTTCTTTGTTGTTTAGTTCTATTCTTTTCGCATACGAGGTAAGCCCCATCTATTTAGAACTTGATGATGTGGGCCGGAATTCTCAAGGTTTGTATAAAGTGACTAATGTTGAAGAAGAGCCGATTCTCCTAGAAGTAAACGTCTATCAAACTGATTTTTCTACTGGTGAAGAAATCTTAACCCCGTCAGAAGATGAATTTCTCATCCTACCACCTCAAGCAAAAATTGACGGCCAAAAGTCTCAGACTTTCCGCGTACGTTACATGCCAACAGGGCCAATAAAACAAACCGACACCTACCGTATTGTCTTTACGCAAATTGAGCTAGAAAATCAGATTGAGGAAAATGACGACAGTTCTATTTCCATGTTACTAGAGTTTGCAACTTTGGTTTTTGTATCTCCCACATCCAGTAAATCAATTCCAACCACTACACTTCAAAACCGCCAAGTTACTATCCGAAACGATGGTAAGCGAGTACTGAACATGAATGGTATGGAGTTTAATTTCTCTGGCGATAAAACAAACAAAACGGTCGATTGGGAAGTCCTAAGCAAAAAAACAAGCGCTTACTTGATGCCAGGAACGACCGTCAAATACACCTTACCAAGTGAACTGGGACAGCCAGAGAAAGTTTCTGTTAAAACAATAGACTAATGATGCTTTCATGAAGAGTCTCATTTTATACCTCACTCTAATAATGACTATACCAGCCGCGTTCGCTCAAAGTTGGTTATTCCCATTTCCTGTCACTTGGGGTGAAAACACAATCGGTGAAGTAAATGCATACTCTGACGGTATAAGTGTTGGATCTGTCAACGTAGATCAGATAGCTCAGTCGACTAAAAAATTGATTAACCCTGATACATTGGCTGCACTACGAGATTTTTCCGAAGAGTACATCACAGTCGAACAGTTGGATCGTATGGGTATCAATGCAACTTTTAACTCCTCCGAACAAAGCATAAATTTAGTGATTGATGAAACGGCTGCAGCTGAATTTTTGCTTTCGTTTGGTAGCAAATATGAACCCGCCCAATATTCAGAAAGCGCGTTTTGGACAGTACAAAATACACTGAATGCCAGTACGGATTACTCCTTATTCAACGACTCTAATGCAGAAGACACCCAAACTTGGCTTGGTGAATGGTTATTGAAATCCAATATTGGTGGCGTCCGAGGCGCTAATGTTGAAATATCTGGCTTTGTAACTGGTGGTAGCGATCTCAATTCCGACGTGTATCGAGGTGAAGCTCGCCTGTTCTTCGATGAACCAAATACCCCTTTTCGTCTAACCTTTGGTGATGTCACCCAAGCAAGTGCAGGGCACCTTCCTAGTACACCTCTCGGTGGCCTTGCTTTTGAACGTTTGTATCAAGACTTACAACCTACCCGAAACATCCAGAACGGAGGAACTCAACCGCTGGTATTGAATGAGAGTGCCGATGTGGAAATCTATATCAACGATGTTTTTCTCACCGAGATTCGATTACCCCCAGGTCGATATACACTTGATGATTTGCCTCTCGTTTCTGGTACCAATGACGTTCAGTTAGACATTAGTTATCAATCAGGCAGAACCGATACCATCGTTTATAGCCAGTTCTTTAACTCACGCTTATTAAGAGAAGGCATTTCTGATTTTGGCTTTTACTCTGGTTTAACGTCGACAATTGAAGATAACAACTTTAAGTATGACAACGAGCAATGGGTAACTTCTGGATATTACGACTATGGCATCAGCGATACCTTAACAGTCGGTGTAAATAGTTTGTACCACCCAGAAGGACAACAACTCGGTATGATTGCTACCGTTGGTTCCGATTGGGGTAATTTGGGGATTCGAGCCTCGGCACAAAACAACAAGCCCAATAATGAGACAGGTAGTATCTACAGCTTAGATTACTCTCATCAATTATGGGGAACTGACAGTTACGGCTCCCCAAACTTCCGTCTTGGTAGTGAATATCAAGAGAATTATTTCGCATTACCTTGGCAGATTACGGATGCGAATACTGGCCTCCGCGTCTTTTCAAACTACGTTTTCAGTATTACGGATAACCTGAGCTTAATCCTGAGCGGTGACTATCGTGATTTTGAAGAGGCAGAAGTACAATGGCAGGCCTCGACTGAAATTGCTTGGCAATTTTATAACGTGTCACTCTCTGCAGGTATCGAAAAAGAAGAAAACCCAAACGAAAACATTGACGAAACTCGCTTCACCTTTTCTGCTGATTGGGATTGGAACTCTGACGACGGCAAATACAATGCAAATGTATCTTACTCCAACGAACCAGACACCTATCGAGCTCAATTCCAACGTCCATCGGAGGATTATACTGGCAGCTATGGTTATGCGATGACGGCTGAAGGCGAGAGTGACTCTCAAACTTATTCAATCGAAGGTAATTATGTAGCAAACCGATTTATCACCGACGCTAAAGTTTCTCACCTAGCATTTGATAACTCAACAAACTACCAAACCGCTTCTTTACGAGCGAGTACTGCGTTTACTTTGGCTGACGGTAACTTGGCTTGGTCACGTCCAATCAATGGCCCTGTAGCAATCATCGCTGTCCATGACTCGTTAGATGCTGATGTAGAAATAAATGCGGTTGCAGACGATCCTGCAGAAGCAATATCTACCTATACTATAAGTAATGCAGTTCAGTTATCTGGAGGGCACCAATTATCCAGTATCTACATTGATGTACCGGATGCGCCAATAGGTTATAACTTCGGTGACCACGAATACAACATTACACCAGGTTCACAAACAGGCCATCTAATAAAAATTGGCTCGGCAGCATCGAAAACCATTATAGGTAAGATTGAGATCGGGCCAAAAACACCACTAAAACTTTTCCAAGGTCAGTTAGTTGGACAACAGAAAACATATGAATTTTTCACTAATCGATCAGGTAGGTTCGTTGTGGAAGGCGTTGCGCCGGGTGACTACACCATCTGT
>NZ_JBFRVX010000008.1:0-3885 GCF_041475345.1 Vibrio sp. 10N.222.48.A3
ACTTAGACCCAACCATCAAATTTCAGTCGTTTTTGAATCCTCTCGACCGCTTCTTTCTGCATCTGTCTAACTCGCTCATTAGAGACATTCACATCCAACATTTGTCCAACCTCAGACAGTGTTTTCACCTTGTTGTCGAAGAAACCAAAACGGTGAATAAGAACCTTCTGCAATTTAGGTGGCAGTGTGTTTATGATCTGCTCTAGCGCATGTGTAAATGATTGGTCTTCACAGTCTTGTTGAGGATCGGGGATGTATTCACTTTCGCACTGTTCAAGTACAAGTGGTGCGTGGCTGATACCAACCGTCGTTGTTACGTCAATAAACCCGCTTAACGCAACCAGTTGATCGACACGTTCAGCTTTTACGCCTGAGCTATTCGATAATTCTGAGATCGAGATTTCTTTGCGCATTTTTTTGCTTACATCGAGCTTCTTTGATGCAAGGCTATTAATTTCTTTACACACATGAGCAGGTAAGCGAACGGTACGACCTTTATTCATTAAGGCCGCTTCAATATTTTCGCGAATCCACCACACAGCATAAGTGGAAAAACGATAGCCGGGTTCTGGATCGTACTTATCGATGGCCTTGATTAAGCCAATATTCCCTTCTTCGATAAGGTCGAGCAGTGTGAAGTTGTTGCCTTTGCGTTTTAGATAACTTTTTGCGATTTTTACAACGAGGCGTAGATTCGATTCGATCATGATGTCACGTGCATGTTTGTCACCCGCACGATTCAACTTTGCGTAATACAATTCATCTTCACGCGATAACAGATCAATGCCCACGATATCCTTTAGATAGTGAGCATAAGGTTCTGTAGCAGTTGAAAATGATTCTTTAATGGGAGTTTCATTCGTGAGCCCCTGAAACGCAGCAAAATTGTCATTGTTCATTTCCTTGTCCTTATCTAGCCGACTGAACGTTTTATTTATTTTATTATTATGTCACCAGGTGAATAACACTTGGTTTCATTTAAGTGTAGGTAACAGTTTCTTCTTTACCAATAAATAAAATGCAATTTCGTATGTTTATGTCACAAAAAAATCTACAAATATTTAACTATTTTGCATCCCATCGAGTGTGACGGTTTTTTGTTCAAGACATGTATGTAGGAGGTCTATAAAGTGTTGCTATGTTTGAGCTTATCTAGATAAATACCATGAATTTATAGGCGTGGATTAGCTATATCATTGAGAGAGAAAATGACAAGAGTCGAGGTTCAATGTTTCCAAATACCTCAACTCCTTTGGCTACTAAGTTTCACCACGTAACTCTTAGTTCTATCGACTAATAAGTGCTGAGCACATCATCGATTTGTTGATTGATGATTTTTACTTCGCTGTAGATAACCGAAAGGTCATCCGTTTGAGGTGCTAGTTTATTGGATGTGTTTTGCTCGACTCTTTCTAAGGCCGCTGTAGCTGTTTCTTCGCCGAAGCTGGCTAATATGCCTTTTAATGTATGTACGATAAAATGAAGCTTGCCCCAATCTTGTTGCTGTACCAGTTCTTGTATCTCTTCTAATGAATTGCCATGGTCTTCTTGATACACAGACAATACAGCGAAGATTATTTCTCTGTCATTATCTAAGTAGGCATTTAAGGCATCGATATCTAGCATATAGACTCCTGTTGGCTGTATGTTGAAAATGGGCTAGGCGGCTTACTCGAAAAACCAGATCTTAATGAATCACTAATCCATTGATTCCATTTTGGAGGAAGTTCTAACTGTAAAATTTCTCTTAAATAGTCGTCGCTAAGTTTTTCATCTATATGAGCTTTATGAACGGCATATATATAGTCAAGTTTGGCGGCAACTGAATATGGGTAACTGTGAATATAGTCTTTTAATTCCTGTATTGACCCAAAGTTTTCAATGTTTATACAAGTTGAAGGGTCGACATTTTTGGACTCAAGTTTGTGGTTTACTGCTTCTCCACGAGATTTTAGACATTCCACTGCTAAGTGATAAAGAGAGTACTCCCCAAAATGGACGAGCAGTGGTAATAGTTGAGCGAGCAAGTAAGTTGGTTGGCTGTGGAAATTATTCGCTAACAGCGTTGAAGCTCTAATCACTTTTTTGTGGGCAACCTGAGGGCTATTTTCGATCAGCAAGATACTGCTCTGAAACAGGGCAAGGCTGGCTAAAACCTGCTGCTGTTGTTTTACCGGAAGTTTCAGGTTTACTAATTCGGTGAATTGGTTGGCGTGCTCAAGCAAAATACGTTTGTACTTTAGTTGCGTCTCGCGCTGATAAGTCGCTTTTAACGAATTAAAGTGCGCACAAATGGAGTGAATGACATCAATGTCAGCAGCTGAAATATGGGTCGCATACATCTCACCTAACTTTATGATCATACGTGTGTTGTCTGCGTTCTCAGCCAAGTCAATCGCCCTGATTGCACGATGGCTGATACTTGGTGTCATCTCAAATGCACGAATCGCTAATTTCAGAGCAGGAAGCAGCATCTTATGTTTTTCGTAGATACAGCTTAAGCAATCAATGACGCTCAATGAGAGTGGCTGCGCGATCAGAAAGTTGTGGAGCTTATCTATGGCTAGATCCTGTTTGCCTAAACTGTCGAGAATCAGAGCTTCAGCAACCAGTTTTGTCGGGTGCATGTTGGTTTTCGAGTTGTTAATGACGCTAGAGAGCAATTGCCAATTCTTACCTGAAATTAAATGTTCAATCAGTGTCGCTTCGAATTGAACGCTAGTGCCATTAGGCGAGACCGCTAATGCTTGAGCCAATTTATCCTGACTGGTGATCGGATATAACTCGTTCAGTTGTGTCAGCTTCTTCGAGATGGACACAGCACTTTGGATCTTTTTACCTAACCTCTGAGTATGAATCGGTTTAGAAACGAAATGGTGTGCCTCGCCTGACAGGGCAGTTAATACCGTTTCTTGACGCATATCTCCAGAGAGTAAAATTGTCGCAACCGTATGGTCGATGAGCCTATTTCGATACAGAATACCCAAAAGTTCAAAGCCCGTGAAGAATTGCTCTAGGTGGTAATCGATGAGGAGTACATGAAAAGAGTGAGTCTCGACCGCTTTAATTGCTTGTCGATAGTCGGTCGCAATAAAGATGCAATCATGTGCAATGCCCAAGCTCGAGAGTTGCTGCTTTATAAGAATAGTTGCACTCTTGGAGTCGTCGACAATTAAAACTCGTAGGTCAGGTGGTAAGGTCAAATCCATTTTCCTCAATACCAAATGTTATTTTTAATTTAGGTGTCAAGTTGCACATTGTCAAGGTGCCAATATCACAGACAAACACTCAATAAACTATTGGTAATTAAGGAGTATTCGATAACATTTATGAAAGACTTCAAACGCAGGTTACTTTTACCTGATTTTCGTTGGGTTATACGTGTTTTAGAAATAAAAAAGAGGCAAGCCGGTAAGCTAACCTCTCTGTTTTATTGTTCGAGTTTTTATTCGAAATGTTGTTCTTTTCTTGAAGCTTTATTAAACAAAACTCTAGCGCTAATCACGCATATTTAGAATCAATACTGCAGCTAGAGCCAAGAACGCCGTCATCATTAAGAACACATCGTTGTAAGCCATAATGGCAGCGTCACGTTGCATTGTGCCAAGTAGGCTAGCTTGCGCTTGTTGCATCGCCGTTGCGGCATCACTTCCTGATTGAATAAAGAACGCTTGTTGATCTTTGAGCGTTTGCCAACCCAATTGGCTAACTGAAGGCAGCGACTCTTTGATATGCGCCAAATGCTCGCGCGTTTTGTTATCTAACAACGTAGCAATAATCGCGATACTAAAAGCACCCCCTAGGTTTCGCATTACGTTGGTTAAGGTCGAAGCGTCAGGCGTGTCCATTTTGCTGATGTTTTTCATCGCAACCAAAGACAGCGGA
>NZ_JBFRVX010000009.1:0-4087 GCF_041475345.1 Vibrio sp. 10N.222.48.A3
GTAAATGAGCGATCTGCATAACGCTGGATTCAATAATAAAGGTGCCGAGTTTTTGCATTAAACCTGTGCTTTCAGCAATAGGAATAAATACGTCTGGCGGGACAAAACCCAGTTCATCATCTACCCAACGCACAAGCGCTTCTACACCGTGAGTACTTTCATCGGCACGAACCAATGGTTGAAAAACCATAAATAAAGCTTGTTTATCGATAGCGATACGAAGCCTTTGTTCTACTCTCATTTTGTAGAGGTGGGCGTCTTGCATCTCAGTAGTAAAAATACTGTATGAGTTTTGCTGCTGTTTCGCTTTGTACATCGAAATATCGGCAGAGCGTAACAGGCTATCTAAATCTCTTCCGTGGTCTGGGAAGCGGGCAATACCTACACTGCAACTCAACAAAAATTGAGCGCTTTCAACTTCATAAGGTTGAGAAAGTACTTCAATAATTCGTTCTGATAGTCGCTTAATTTCAGATTCACTATTCAGCGTTGTTAAAAACAAGAACTCATCACTGGATTCTCGTACCAATAGGCTGACTCTGGAGCGAAACCGCATCAAACGTAATGCAATTTGTTTGAGCACCTTGTCTCCGAAGTCATGTCCATGGGTATCATTAACACATTTGAAGTTATCGATGTCGATAAACAGCAGTGAGAATGGCTCTGACTCATCTTCAATCCACTTGCCAATGTTTTTACGCATATAGGAGCGGTTGGGGAGAGAGGTTAATGGATCGTGATTGGCTTGGTAAATCAATTGGCTGCGAGTTCGTTGCTCGTTCTTCGCAATCGATTTTACTAAAAAATAGAAACCAAACTGAAGAACAACAAAAACAAAGAAAAGAGTACCGAACTCTTTTGCGAATATACCATCAACGTGTTCTAGGTCTGTACGGCCGACAACCCAAAGCTTGTAGTCTGGAATGTATTTAGCGCTAACGAGCGATGGGAAAGCGCTATCATCGATACAGAAAGAATATGTGTATTTTCCTGTTTTCGCTTCTTTGACGCTGACAGTCACTTGCTCAGAAAAGCTTTTGGTAATGCGATCCATTAGATCGTTATCAACTGGTTTTAAATAAGCGTCTAGCGACTCGATATCGCTAGAAAAAAACTGACGATAGTTGTCGGTTCTAAGTAGAGTTAACGTGTTGTAATTGCCTGCGTGCGCATTGTTTTCAAACAATATTGTACTGTCTAAGCGTAAACCTGCGGTCATGACTGCATCAACGTTCTTGCCATCGAGAGAAATGGATTTTCTTAATGGGATCACGAGGCTGTTAAGAGAATCATGGAAATAGGTGCGCCCTAAAACCATTTTATTACTCGATATAGCCTCTAGAAATGAGTCTCTGGTGTACGGGAGATCCAGTAAATTAAATTGATCAGACAGTTGTAGGTTTGAGCTGATTGATAGGTAATCCCCTTGAGGATTTAGTAACCCGAAAGCGGCTATTGCAGGATGAGTATCAAGCAGTTTATCTAATATTGGTCGAATTTGAATCGAAGCCGTGCGGGTAAAGTCGGACTGCTGAGCAAGTTGATGCCCAACCACTTCAAGCAGTGCTTCTTGGCTAGTTAATAGAGAGTTTACTGAGCTAGAGAAGATCTCAACTTGGATATGCTGTTGCTTAGTAAAGTCATCTCTGTTTGATTGCCACTTGGTTATGCCAAAGGCGCTGAAAAGTATCAGGGTAAGCAGCACGATCATAGCGTACAGCGACCAGATATTTTTCTTAAATAGAGCCATGAGATGCCTTTTGTTGGTGACTACTTTTAACAGACTGCAAGTGACAACGTTTATATCGCCAGTGTGATTAATACAACGAGGCATAAAACATCAGAGATGAATATATCAATGATTAAATAGTGTAACGGCTAAGAACAGAGATTCTTGAATGAAATATTAACACTCATAAACGTGCTGACAATTAACCCATGATTAATCACAGTTTTTGTTAGCAATCGGATGGCTCTACACATAGGTAGTGTTAACTCTGTCACTACCTAGGTGTCTTCAAGTGACTACGTCTTCAAGTTACAACCGTGTTAAACGCTTGAGTTAATAAGTGCCTAGCTGATTGAGCAATAAGATGCTTAAGTGTCATGGGCTTCAGCCATAACCTTTAGTAAGCTCCGTATGCATGCGCAGTATATTCTAACAGTATCATTAAGCGAAGCTGAATTACTTTTTAGTTACGGCAATAGGTAGTTTTTCATTTGCGCCCCATTCAGTCCATGAGCCATCGTAAACGCCCATATCACTTGAATAACCAGCCAGTTTAGCGGCTAATAAAATGATGCAAGCCGTCACACCTGAGCCACAGCTAAAGAACATAGGTTGAGAGGGGGGTAAGTTTAGGGTCGAGAAAATGTCAACTAACTCTTCTTGAGGTTTCAATTTACCTGCATTTAAGACTTGTGCGAACGGCAAGCAAACTGAGTTTGGGATGTGGCCACTACGTAAGCCTTCACGTGGTTCAGGAACTTCTGAATCGAAGCGAGCTTGAGAACGCGCATCTACAATGTTCGCGTTCTTGTTATCGGAATAGCTTTCAATTTGTTGAGCATTAACAAAATAGTCGTCTTGAATACTCCCATCAAAATTCCCGGCTTGAACTTCTGTTTTATAGTTAGTGTCTGTTACGTAGCCTGCATCTATCCATGCAGGTAAACCGCCATCTAAGATATAAACGTTGTTATGTCCCATTGCCATAAACATCCACCATGCGCGAGGCGAGGCAAAAGTTCCTGAGTTATCGTAAACCACGATCGTACTGTCTTGATTGATACCAATTTCTTGTGCGCGTGTATTGAAGTGTTTTTCGGTCGGGAACATGTGAGGGAGCAGAGTGTGCTTGTTACAAAAGTCTTTGTCGTAATCGAAACGAATCGCACTAGGTATCACTTGTCCTTTGATCTTTTCTGACTCACTTGGGATCTGAAATTCGATACTGGCGTCGAGGATTACAATGTTGTCTTCTTCTAGCAAACGTTGTTGAAGTTGTTCTGGTGAAATGAGTGGCTGATTCATTCTTCTTATATCCATTCTTGTTGTTATATCGGCGACTAAGGCGCAGCCCGGCAGTGGATGAACTGATAGCTGCTTTGTCCGGTTATTTGATTGTTTAATGTATCAAGCACAACAATAGAATCAATAGGGCAGTCTGTTGTTGGTGGAATGGAAACGCGAAATATTTCGTTGTCTTGAGTTTCAACCGTGAGGTAGCGTCTATGTCCGTCTAGGGATTGAGTGAGCGTATTGGAGATGACTCTGGCTTCAATGCGTTCTCCGGTAGAAGATGTCATTGGGAAATAGGTGAGAAATAAAAGTAGCCCAATACCAATCGATAATATAACGAATCCTATTTTCAACTGTTTCATAAAGTAAGCCTTTGAAAGTCATCTTTAAAAGATAAGACAGGCTTTCGATAAAGTGAACATAACCAGTACTGAAAATTGAAACAGCGCCCAAATATAAAGGTGAGCCTCATTGCTCACCTTTATGCATTGTTATTCGACTTTCGACTTTCAACTTCGAGACTGCTGACTAACTCCAACTAAATTTAGCTATTGTTAAACTGAACTCAGCGCTTTTCATTCCTTTACGTTTACCAAGTGATTTGTGATCCGTCACTTGCAACGACTTGTTGCAGCGGCGCTTGACCATCATAAAACCAGATCTCAATTAACAGAATATCTTCGCTTAGCGGCGCCGAAAAGTTGGACGTAAATGTACCGTTGTCTAAAGGGCCTCCAATGACCTTACTTGAATAATCAGGCTTGTAAGTTAAGTCTGTCCTTGTGGTAAATCGACTATATACGGATACGAACGAACGATCGGTTGAGATGTGGCTGATATCAATATTGAGGTCAAATTGATCTACAGAGTTATAATCGAAACCATCAGGTATTACGAGCTCATCCATTTTGTACGCTTGCGGGCCGTTGGAGATAACCGCATTAACTGGTGTCGGTGCCGGATTTATAGCGACGGTGACTGGTGTTGACGTCACTGATGTTGACGTCACTGGCGCTGACGCCACTGGTGTTGACGTCGCTGGTGTTGACGTCACTGGTGTTGACG
>NZ_JBFRVX010000010.1:0-5847 GCF_041475345.1 Vibrio sp. 10N.222.48.A3
GGCTACGATCGCCACGTGCATAAATTTATCCGTACCGCGATCGATATGGATAAAAACCGTGCCTTTAGCCAACGTTTGCGTCAGTCAGTCACTGACTACTTTGATGCGCCTTGGTTATTGACCTACGCAGACGCAGAAAAACTCACGGATCTTCGTGATGAAGCACTTGTGCTCCGTGATGACGAAGTGATGGGGCAAGCCCCAATCGACGTAGAATACGAAGAATTTGAGCAAGTGAACGATCTACTTTCAGAACGAATCGCAGATATGTTGAAAGCTCACAAACAGCAAGGCGCGCCAATTGATCTTGGCCTTGTGCTGCGTGATTACCTCGCAGCGCACCCTCGCACACACCATTTTGATTTAGCCAGAATTGTTGTCGACCAAGCCGTTCGCTTAGGTTACTCAGAGTCTGACTATCAGGCTATTCAGCCAGATTGGCAGGCAATCAACGATTTCGGTGCAAAGGTACAAGCAAATGTCATTAACAAGTACTGATGATTACATGCCAGAGAAACTGGTAAAAGCGATAGCGAACCCATTGTTTCCTGCGCTAGATAGCATGTTGCGTTCAGGCAAGCATGTTTCAACAGAAGACCTCGATAACCATGCGTTGCTTTCTGATTTTGAAGTTGAGCTTCAGCATTTTTATCAACGCTACAATACGGAACTGGTAAAAGCGCCTGAAGGTTTCTTTTATTTGCGTCCGCGTTCTACGTCTTTAATTGGGCGTAGTGTGTTGTCTGAGCTCGACATGCTAGTTGGTAAAGTATTGTGTTTCTTATACCTAAGCCCAGAGCGTTTGGCTCATGAAGGCATCTTCACCAATCAAGAGTTGTTTGATGAACTGATGTCGTTAGCGGATGAGAAAAAACTCATGAAGCTAGCAACCAACCGTGCGTCTGGTTCTGACTTAGACAAAGAAAAGCTGTTTGAAAAAGTACGTACTTCTTTACGCCGTTTACGTCGTATCGGCATGCTGATCGTGATTGGTGAAACAGGTAAATTCCGTATCAGCGAAGCGGTGTTCCGTTTTGGTGCGGATGTTCGTGTTGGCGATGATATGAAAGAAGCGCAATTACGACTTATTCGTGATGGTGAAGCTGTTGTTCATACTCAAGAGCCTAACCAAGGTAGCTTGTTGAATGAAGAACAAGCAGAAGCCGTATCAGAAATAGATTTAGACGTAGACGAAAACGGTCAACAAGACATTTTTAACGATCAAGCTGACTTTGACCTTGAGTCAAACGACAGCGAACAAACAAAGGTAGAAGGTGAAGCATGATTGAAAGAGGTAAATATCAATCATTAACCATGGTCAACTGGAACGGCTTCTTCGCGCGTACTTTTGATATTGATGGATTGGTTACAACGCTTTCTGGCGGTAACGGTGCAGGTAAGTCGACCACAATGGCGGCATTCATTACAGCACTTATCCCTGACCAAAGCCTTCTGCATTTCCGTAACACTACGGAAGCGGGTAGCTCACAGTCATCTCGTGATAAAGGTCTCTACGGTAAGCTTCAGCCAGGCGCATGTTATGCCGCGCTAGATGTTGTGAACTCTCGTAATCAACGCCTATTGTTTGCAGTAAAACTGCAGCAAGTTGCGGGTCGTGATAAGAAGGTCGACATCAAACCGTTTGTAATCCAAGGCCTTCCAAGCCATGTGAAGCCAACGGATGTATTGATTCAGAACGTTTCAGACAGCCACGCTCGTGTGTGTCAACTGAACGACGTGAAAGCAGCGGTAGCGCAATATGAAGGGGCGCACTTTAAAGCCTTCTCTTCGATTGTTGATTACCACTCACAGATGTTTGAGTACGGTGTTGTTCCTAAGAAACTGCGTAACAGCAGCGACCGTTCTAAGTTCTACCGTTTGATTGAAGCATCACTTTACGGCGGTATCTCAAGTGCGATTACACGTTCTCTGCGTGATTACCTTCTTCCGCAAAATGGCGGTGTGAAGAAAGCATTCCAAGATATGGAATCAGCACTGCGTGAAAACCGCATGACGCTAGAAGCGATCAAAACGACTCAGTCGGATCGTGACCTGTTCAAGCACTTGATCACTGAATCTACGAACTACGTGGCAGCAGATTACATGCGCCATGCCAACGATCGTCGTAACAAGCTTGATCAAACCATGAAGTTTCGTGGTGAACTGTTTGGTTCTCGCGAGACCTTGCTTGATCAAAACAACTTGTTGAACCGCGTTCAAGAAGAGCTTGAGTTGTTGGTCGATCAAGAATCGGCACTAGAGCAAGACTATCAAGCGGCGTCGGATCATCTTCAATTGGTTCAAACAGCACTTCGTCAGCAAGAGAAAATCGCTCGTTACAGCGAAGATCTGGAAGAGCTTAATGAGCGTCTAGAAGAGCAGATTATGGTGGTTGAAGAAGCTCAAGAGCGAGTACTTCTTGCTGAAGAACAGGCAACCATAACTGAAGAAGAAGTGGATAGCCTGAAAACTCAGCTTGCTGACTACCAACAAGCGTTGGATGTTCAGCAGACTCGTGCGCTTCAATACCAGCAAGCGGTTCAAGCATTAGAGAAAACTAAACAGCTACTTGGTGATGAGTCTATTACGGCAGAAAGCGCATTAACTCTGGTTTCTGAGCTAAAAGCACAAGAAGAATCAAGCACTCAAACGCTACTGTCGACTAAACATAAGCTAGACATGTCCTCTGCTGCGTCTGCACAGTTCGACAAAGCACTGTCTCTTGTTAAAAGCATTGTTGGTGATGTTGAGCGTAAAGAAGCGTCTACCAGTGCTAAGCAAGCGTTAGAAAAAGGCCGTAACGCAAAACACGTTGTTGAAAACGAACAGCAGTGGCGTGCTCAGCACCGCGACATGGCTCGTGATGTGGCGCAGCAGCGTCAAGCAAAAGAGCTTGCGACTGAATACCAAAAGCAACACAACATCTCACTGACTGACGAAACGGTTTTCGATGAAGAACGTGAACGCCATGCAATCCAGATCGAATCTCTTGAGTATGCTCAAGAAGAGCTGCGTGAAGCGAAGAGTGAGCAACGTCGTGTGCAACAAAACCAAGACCAAGAGATTCAAAAACTTGAGTCTATTGCTCCAGCGTGGATCACGGCGAACGATGCACTTGAAGCCCTAAGAGATCACACAGAAGCTGAGCTAGAAGATAGCCAAGCAGTAATGACTCAAATGCAGCAAGTGCTTGAAGACGAGAAATCTCAAGCGGTAGCAAAAGATCAGTTGGCTACGCGCCGAGCTGAACTTGAGCAAGAGATTGAACGCTTAGCTTCTCCAGGTGGTTCTAACGATCCTCGCCTGAAAGGTCTAGCGGATACGCTTGGTGGCGTGCTGCTTTCTGAGATCTACGATGACATCACGATTGGCGATGCGCCGTACTTCAGTGCGATGTACGGCCCGGCTCGTCACGCAATTGTGGTTTCGGACCTTGATGGCATTAAAGAGAAGCTGGTGGATCTTGATGATTGTCCAGAAGACCTTTACATCCTAGAAGGTGATGTAGATGCGTTTGATGACAGCTCATTCAATGCCGATGAGCTTGAAGGTGCGGTGTGTGTTCAACTGAACGATCGTCAAATGCGTTACTCGCGCTTCCCTGAGATTCCATTGTTTGGTCGTGCAGCTCGTGAGCAACGCCTAGAGAAATTGCGTGAAGAGCGTGACGTTGTGGTAGAAAACCACGCCAAAGCTGCGTTTGACTCTCAGAAACTGAATCGCCTATACCAAGCATTCAACAGCTTTGTTGCTAAGCATCTGCACGTTGCGTTTAACGCAGATCCAGAACAAGCACTTGCTGCGATTCGTGATAAGCGTAATCAAATTGTTCGTTCTCTGGCTGAGCTTAACTCTAAAGAGCAGCAACAACGTAGTCAGCTTCTACAAAGCAAGCAGGCACTCGGTGCGCTAGATAAATTAGCGCCAATGGTTCGTATTTTAGAAGACGAAACATTGGCTGAGCGCTTAGCAGAATTAGAAGCACAACTAGAGCGTTTAAGTGAAGCTAAGTCTTACTTGAATACGCACGGCAAAGCGCTTACTTCTCTAGAGCAAATCGTATCTGCACTAGAGGCTGACCCAGAGCAGTTCGAAGCTTTGGAAGCTGAATATCGTCAAGCAGACAACGCGCTACAAACGCTAAAAGGCAAAGTGTTCGCGCTGTCTGATCTGATTGAGCGTCGTCACTACTTTGCTTACGCGGATTCTGTTGATTTGCTTAACAAGAGCAGTGAACTGAGCGAGCAGTTAAAAGCGAAGTTGGTTCAAGCTGAACAAGCAAGAACCAAAGGCCGCGATGGCTTGAAGCAAGCTCGCGAACAGATGAACCAATACAACCAAGTATTGGCGGCACTGAAGAGCTCACATCAAGCGAAGCAAGAAACGGTTCAAGAGTTTAAACAAGAGCTACAAGAGTTCGGCGTAAACGCTGACGAAGGCGCTGAAGAGCGTGCTGTACGTCGTCGTGACGAGCTTCAAGAGCGTCTGCACACATCTCGCAGCCGTAAGAGCGAATACGAGCGTACGATTACGTCAACAGAGCTTGAGATGAAAGCCTTAGCTAAGCGTCTTAAGAAAGTTCAGAAAGAGTACACAGAACTTCGTACCTTCGTTGTTGCAGCAAAAGCTGGCTGGTGCTCAGTACTTCGCTTAGCTCGTGAAAACGATGTTGAACGTCGTCTACACAAGCGTGAACTGGCTTACCTAACGGCGGGCGAGCTTCGCTCTATGTCGGATAAATCACTGGGTGCGCTACGTCTGGCTGTGGCTGACAATGACGACCTACGTGACTCGCTGCGTCTATCGGAAGACAACGCACATCCAGAGCGTAAGGTTTTGTTCTACATCGCAGTTTACCAACACCTTCGTGAGCGTATTCGCCAAGACATCATTCATACGGATGATCCGGTTGAAGCAATCGAAGAGATGGAAGTTGAGCTAGCTCGACTAACAGAAGAACTGACGCAGCGTGAAAACCGCTTGGCGATCAGCTCTGAGTCGGTAGCAAGCATCATCAAGAAAACGATTCAGCGCGAGCAGAACCGTATTCGAATGCTGAACCAAGGTTTGTCTAACATCTACTTCGGTCAGGTTAAGGGCGTACGTCTGAACGTTAAGATCCGTGAAAGTCACGAGATTTTGCTATCAGGGCTAGCGACTCAGCAAGAGCAGCACAAAGACTTGTTTGAATCAACGCGCTTTACCTTCTCAGAAGCAATGGCGAAGTTGTTCCAACGTGTCAATCCGCATATCGATATGGGTCAACGTTCTCCACAAGTTCTTGGTGAAGAGTTACTGGATTACCGTAACTACCTAGAGCTGAGTGTTGAAGTTAACCGTGGTTCAGACGGTTGGTTACAAGCGGAATCGGGTGCATTGTCTACGGGTGAGGCGATCGGTACTGGTCAATCAATCCTATTGATGGTTATTCAGAGCTGGGAAGAAGAGTCACGTCGACTTCGTAGTAAAGACATCGTTCCATGTCGTTTGTTGTTCCTTGATGAAGCCGCTCGTCTGGATTCTAAGTCGATCTCTACGCTGTTTGAACTGTGTGACCGTTTAGGTATGCAACTTCTGATTGCTGCGCCAGAGAACATTAGCCCAGAGAAAGGTACAACCTACAAACTGGTACGTAAGGTCTTCAAAGACCACGAACACGTACACGTTGTTGGTCTGCGTGGTTTTGCTCAAAACAAACCGGTATCTCCTGTTCAAGAGCTTATCGAAACCCCTTAGAAGCGTAATCTATCTACCGTAAATTAATAGCCTCGAAGTATACAACTTCGGGGCTTTTTTTGTTTGGCAGCTTCACGGGTCTCGTATTCTTTTGGTGAGGGTGAGGGTGAG
>NZ_JBFRVX010000011.1:0-6376 GCF_041475345.1 Vibrio sp. 10N.222.48.A3
ATTTTTATAGTTTTTCAAACCTCCTTAATATAATTAATAAAAGCGACCAATAAAATAAGTGAACGTATAGCATTGTCAGCTCACTTGTTACATTGACAATATACTCAAGACATTAGAGACAAATCAATAACGTTGCATATTCACTCACTACAAAGGCAATGATATTTATTAGCCCCACTTATTCAGCATTATCACTAAGTCGTTAGCGGTATAGGGTTTACTCAATATATCGTCCATACCAGATTCAATACACAACTCTCGCTCTTCTTTTGTCGTACCAGCGGTTAATGCAATAATTGGTTGGCTATATCCTGAACTTCGCAGTTTCTTCGTCGCTTCAAAACCATCCATGACTGGCATCCGGCAATCCATAAACACAATGTCATACTCATTATTCGACGCTAATTCCAACCCTTCTATACCATTACCGGCAATCGCTGGCTCTATTTCGTATTTGCGTAGCATTTGTTGGATGATGATCTGGTTCATCTTAATATCATCAACCACCAACACTTTAAGCAATGTCAATTCAACCTCAGACTCAAAACCTTTGGCGACACTATCGCGCTCAGCCAGTGTATCGACAACTTGAAGAGGGAGTGAAATGGTAAATGTCGTACCCGAACCAACAATACTGCTCACCTCAATGTCTCCCCTCATTAACGCAGCTAGCTTGCGACAAATCGCTAAACCAAGCCCTGTCCCTTCGTAATTTCGGCTACTTGAGTTATCGGCCTGTGTAAAAGGTTCAAACAGTGTCTTAATAGCAGATTGAGCAATACCAACGCCACTATCCTCAACAGAAAAAATAAATTGGTCGTTAAGCCATTTTATCTCTACGCTCACATGGCCTTGATCGGTGAATTTAATTGCATTGCCGATTAAGTTCACGAACAATTGAGTAATACGCTCTAAGTCACCGTAAAAGTGACTGGGTACCCCAACGGTTACATTGACATCAAACTGGATCTGCTTTTCAAGCGCTCGATTGGTAAAAATACTATCAATGGTATTTTTCAAATCTTGGAGTGCAAATGTTTTGGGAATTAATTCCAGCATACCCGCATTGATTTTACTGTAATCGAGAAGGTCATTAATGATGGTTCTAAGAAACTCACCGGATTGGCTCAAGTTATTCACGATCTCACGTTGAGAACTGCTCAGTTCGGTGTCGCTTATCAACTCCGCACTACCAAGAAGACCATTGAGTGGGGTTCTCAATTCATGGTTAATCATGGCGACAAAGTCACGCGTTGCCCTTTCGGACTCTTCCGCTCGTTTACGTGATTCTATATTTCGGTTAATCGCAAGTTGATGAGTTAACGCACTGCAGATAAGGTCCGTCACTAACAACAGTTGGCTTTGGATGAATTCGTAGTCTTGATCTAACAACCTGACCTGAACGATTAACGCGCCCACAATCACTTTTTCGACCTCTAATGGCACGGTAAGCAAGCAACCTTGCCAATGAGGTTCTTGAATGTCTTTCTCTATTACCTCGACTGTTTCATCACCATAGTCATGGGTTTGTAACTGAGGGATTAGATTGGGGGGTAACACCAAGCGACTGGCTTCAATTAGATAACTGTTAGTTACACTCGCCGTCAATTGGGACAACATCACGTCATCGAGATCACTCCTCAGAAACGCGCGTCCGAAATCAATCAACAGGTTGTCGATTTGTTCTTGGAATTCGATCCGTCGAATATTCGCATTTGAACGCTTTTCTAATTGGCGCAACGCAAGTTCAAGCTGTTGATTGGCCTCAAACAGTTCGAGACTCTTTTGCTCCAACAAGGCTTCAGCCGCTTTCCGTGCTGCTATTTGACGTTTCAGTTTTTTCTCTTGGGCAGATGCCAGATCCATATCACTTTTCTACTTTGAGATTAAACCTAACCACACTTTGGTCATCATTCTGAGGTGTCATTTCTACCACGATGGTTTCACCATGATAGTCAGCACACCCCTCGATTAATCCCAAACAAACGTGAGACATACATCGTGCGCTTTTATAGTCAAAAACAAGTTGCGCTTCGGTCGTGGTGATAAAGCTAAATTGTGGAGGCTCAGCATCTGGGTAGAGCTTCTTCACTTCTACGTGAATGTAACGCTCTACGTGCTGAATAAATTGAAAAGTGGTGTTGCTGTGGGCGAGGCTCGCTTTATTCGGTAATGAGGCCAGTAAGTTCTTAAAAACCGATTGTCCAAAAACACGTTGCAGGCTCGCTGCATCAATCTCGGTTTTCTTACTCAAGTTTATAATCAATCGAACAAGATCTTTGTGGTCGTAACTTCCGACTGATGTGTAGATCCCTTCATCTTCTGACATCTCTAGAACTTCTTCCAAAAGCTCTAACCCAAACTTGTCTTCAACAAGCTCTAAAAATTCGGTGAATATGATTCCTTTCATTTCATACCTTTTCTTCTATTTCTTTTTAGAATGGTCCACTAAGTCATTGTTATCAAATTCTTAAACAGAAAATGTACGTTTCATCACCCAATTTATGACATGGATAACGCTTACTAGTAGAAGTACACATATTCAAATATAGCAAAATCCGTCACTCTTAGAAGATTGGGAACATTTACCTTGAAAAACGCCGCTACCCAGTCCCTTCTTATTTCCAGTTATTGCCGGTACTAACGGAGGAAAGTGAAGGCAAATTCGAAATTGGTAATCAACACACGGTTATGACTATACTTAAAATCATAATAATCAATATATTGGCTTTATATGAACAAAGATAACTTCCTTCAACAATTCCAGCTCAACTCTACCGTTGGCTATCACCCAGAATCCGTTGAGCGCGTTTCACATATCAATGACGATCAATTGCGTAAAGCAGCAGTGGTAGTCGGCTTAGTGGAACGAGAGGATGGTTTACATGTTATTTTTACGAAAAGAGCCGCTCATTTAAAACATCACCCTGGTCAAATCAGCTTTCCTGGAGGGAAACACGAACTCTCCGATCCTTCTATGCAATTCACCGCACTTAGAGAACTTCACGAAGAGGTCGGAATTCGATCGGATCAGGTTAAAATTGTTGGGCAATTACCTACTTTGAGTACCATTAGTAAATTTTTAGTTACACCGATTATTGTAGTGGTCGATTCGGACTATAAACCCATCATCGATGAGAACGAAGTTGCTTCGATTTTTGAGGTACCCGCCACCTATGTTTTAGACCAAGCCAAGTTACACAGCCACACTGTTAACTTAAAAAAAATCAAGCATCGTGTTTTTGCCATGCCCTTCCAAGAGCACCTAATTTGGGGCGTTACGGCTCAAATCATCCAATCACTGCAGCAACATGTAGTGCAACAAATTACATAGAAACTACGTTTTGTTTAATCCTTGTTAACAAACACAGCCTTTTCCATGGAACAGATTTATTAATCCAATTTTACGCAAACGTTTCCCTGGTATAATTCTGTACAACTCCGCCTTTCGCATAAGATTAACTAATAGCAGGCATGAGCATAAATCACCTGTGGCACGCTATTTTCGTGATCAAAAATCCGTTTTTCGCATATCATGTGACACGCCGTTTCATTACATGATTTAGATCTATTTTTTGTAGAAGAAAATTCTGCAGAATTAGCCCCGACTTATTTCCTGTTCCCAAAAAATGAGTAATTTAACATGAACACAACAACTTCTTCGGCAAATGCCGTTACAGATACAAGCAAGTTTAACTATAAAGATTTTACCTGGTGTCTATCACTATTCGGCACAGCAGTTGGCGCTGGTGTACTATTCCTTCCAATCAAAGCTGGTGCGGGTGGTTTTTGGCCACTAGTTATCCTAGCTTTAATCGCGGCACCAATGACTTGGTTCGCACACAAATCTCTAGCTCGTTTCGTACTGTCTTCTAAGAACCCTGAAGCAGATATTACAGACACAGTTGAAGAACACTTCGGTAAGACTGGCGCGAACCTTATTACTTTCGCTTACTTTTTCGCTATCTACCCAATCGTTCTTATCTACGGTGTTGGTATCACAAACACGGTTGACTCTTTCCTAGTAAACCAAATGGGCATGGAATCTATTCCTCGTCCTCTTCTTTCTGGTGCACTTATCCTTGCTATGACAGCAGGTGTTGTATTCGGTAAAGAGCTGATGCTTAAAGCAACTTCAGCAATGGTTTACCCACTAGTATTCATCCTACTAGCATTGTCTTTCTACCTAGTTCCTGATTGGAACACTTCAATGATGGAAACAAGCCCAGAATGGTCAGCAATGCCTTCTATTATCTGGCTTGCGATTCCAATCATCGTGTTCTCTTTCAACCACAGCCCAATCATTTCACAGTTCTCTAAAGAGCAACGTCGTGTGTACGGTGAAGACGCGGTTAAGAAAACTGACGCGATCACTGGCGGCGCAGCAATGATGCTGATGGGTTTTGTAATGTTCTTCGTATTCTCTGTAGTACTTTCTCTATCTCCAGAGCAACTAGCAACAGCGCAATCTCAAAACATCTCGGTTCTTTCTTACCTAGCTAACGTTCATGAGTCTCCACTTATCTCTTACATGGGTCCTCTAGTGGCGTTCGCAGCAATCACTTCTAGCTACTTCGGTCACTTCCTAGGTGCTCATGAAGGTCTTGTTGGTCTAATCAAGTCTCGCTCTGGTTCTTCAATCAGCACGATTGAGAAAGCTTCTCTAGCGTTCATCGTTGTTACAACTTGGATTGTTGCGGTAGTTAACCCAAGCATCCTAGGTATGATTGAAACAATGGGTGCTCCAATGATTGCAGCTATCCTGTTCCTAATGCCTGTATTCGCAATGAACAAAGTACCAGCTATGGCTAAGTACAAAACTTCAGCACCTGTGCAAATCTTTACAGCTTTATGTGGTCTAGCGGCTATTAGTTCTGTAATCTACGGCGCTCTTTAATCTCAAGCCCTTTTTATAAGATGACATTCATCTTATATGGCGAGGTTAGACAAAAAATATAATGATAATAAATGAGCCTCCCTACTCCCCTTGGGAGGCTCTCTTTTTGAGGTAATCGCTATGATTAGTGTATTTGATATCTATAAAATCGGTGTTGGTCCATCGAGCTCACACACAGTTGGACCAATGAAAGCGGGTAAAGAATTTATTGATGACCTACGTTCAATGGGAAAATTGCGCGACATCACTAAAATCACCGTGGACGTATATGGATCACTATCACTGACAGGGAAAGGTCACCACACAGATATCGCAATCATCATGGGTCTTGCTGGCAATACTCCTGAGCGTGTTGATATCGATTCTATTGCAGGCTTCATTGCTCGAGTAGAAGAAACTGAACGTCTACCTGTCGGTATGCACTGTCATACTGTTTCGTTCCCTCGCGACGGCGGAATGAACTTCCACACTAGCAACCTTTCTCTACACGAGAATGGCATGAGCATTCATGCTTGGGTTGATGACGAAGTCGCATATTCAAAAACGTATTACTCAATTGGTGGTGGTTTCATCGTTGACGAAGAGAACTTCGGCAAAGAAGAAGAAAACCCAATTAAAGCACCTTACGAATTCACAACAGCGGAAGAGCTGGTTAATCAGTGTAAAGAAAGTGGTCTTTCTATCAGTACACTGGTTATGAAAAACCAAGCGGCTTTCCACTCAGACGAAGAGTCTCGCACTTACTTCGCTAACATCTGGAAAACGATGCGTGAGTGTATGGATCGCGGTATGAATACTGAAGGTATCCTGCCTGGTCCACTGCGTGTACCTCGTCGTGCAGCAGCACTTCGCCAACAACTGATCACGTCAGAAAAAACAACTAACGATCCAATGACAGTTGTTGACTGGGTGAACATGTTTGCTTTCGCAGTAAACGAAGAGAACGCAGCTGGCGGTCGTGTAGTAACGGCACCAACAAACGGCGCATGTGGCATCATCCCTGCTGTATTGGCTTACTACGATAAGTTCATTCAAACAGTGACAGAGAAAGACTACATCCGTTACTTCGCAGCTTCTGGCGCGATCGGTGGTCTTTACAAGCGTAACGCTTCTATCTCTGGTGCTGAAGTTGGCTGTCAGGGTGAAGTTGGCGTGGCGTGTTCTATGGCTGCTGCTGGTCTTGCTGAGCTTATGGGTGGTAGCCCAGAGCAAGTATGTATGGCTGCAGAAATCGGCATGGAGCACAACCTAGGTCTAACGTGTGACCCAGTTGCTGGCCAAGTACAAGTTCCATGTATCGAGCGTAACGGTATTGCTGCAGTTAAAGCAATCAACTCGACTCGTATGGCACTTCGTCGTTCTTCTGCTCCGACTGTTTCTCTAGATAAAGTTATCGAAACAATGCTAGAAACCGGTAAAGACATGAACGCCAAATACCGTGAGACTTCTCAAGGTGGTTTGGCTGTTAAGGTTGTATGT
>NZ_JBFRVX010000012.1:0-5467 GCF_041475345.1 Vibrio sp. 10N.222.48.A3
CCAGTAGAACGTCTAATGGACTACCCAGGTTACAAGCAACTCTTCAAAGTGTTGAAAGATGAAGTGAAAACAGCATCGCAACACAGTGGTTTAGCGACTGAGTTTTTGGCGTCGAAGAAGCAACTTAATCAAGTGTTAAGCTGGATTTGGAAGTACGATCGTAATCCTGAAAAGCTGCCAGATGTTATGCAAGGTTGGCGTTTAGATGTGGTTGGCGAGAAGCTAAATAAAGCGATCAAATAACCAACGACTGCAATGACATTTCGATGATTCAAAGAAAAGCGACCCGTTAAGGTCGCTTTTTTTATTCGTTGAGCTTAATTAACCGCTGTATTGAAATGCCTAGGCCATTCTTTGCGTTGGCTTCCAGCGTGCTAGTTCCGGATCAAGCTTGATACCTTGCGAAGTCAGCAGGTTAACACGAGCCAAGTAGGCTGCGCCGTGCATTAGGTGTTTTGCTAGGTCGACTGCATTACGCTGCTGGTAATCATCTAGGTAGCTGTCTTTCGCCCATGCGTTGAATGCGCCAAGTGCCGGGCCAGCCCATACTTGATAATCCATCTCACGACCTTGTTCGCCGGTGTTTGACCAACGGCTAGAAAGACCCAAGTACCAACGGAAAATCAACGCCATTTTACGTTTCGGGTTACCTTCAGCACGCTCGATCTGTTTAGGATCGCGCTCGTTAAAGTGCGCCACAGTCCCTGCCCAAATGTCATCCAGTGTTGAACGGAATACTTGCTTCTCAAGCTTCAGACGCTCTTCTACTGGAATCGCTTCAATTGAGTCGTAGCGAGTGTAAAGTTCATACAACTTGTTCGCACGCATTGGGAATAAAGTGCCGCGCTTAACCACTTGCAGTTTCACGCCCATTTCGAACATGTCTGCTGCCGGAGCCATAGTCACGTCAGCCATTTCAGTTGTCGAAAGCAGCTTACGTGTGTGTTCGCTCGCGCCAGCCTCAACACACGCTTGGTTGATTGAACCGGTAACAATGTAAGCAGCACCCATGTTAAACGTCGCTAGAGCCGCGTCAGGCGTGCCTACGCCACCACCACAACCGACACGTAGCGGAGTTTTGAATTGGTACTGTGCTTGGGTTTGTTCTTTCAGTGCAAGAATCGTTGGCAGCAGGGTAACCAGTGGACGGTTATCGGTATGACCACCAGAATCGGCTTCTGCGGTAATGTCATCAGCCATAGGAACCAGCTGTGCCAGTTCCATCTGTTCTGCTGTGATTCGACCTTCATCAACCAAAGCTTGCAGCATTTTAACTGGAGCTGGTTGCATGAACTTACTTGCAACTTCAGTACGGCTTACCTTAGCAATAACCTTGTTGCCAATCTGAATCTCACCTTGTGCATCGCGGCTAAGGCCCGCGGCACGGTAGTGAACGATCTGCGGTGTTAGGCCTAAGAAGGCAGAAGCCTCAACCGTTTTCACTTTGTGTTTCAAAAATAGCTCTACACTGCCGCGCTCTAGAGCGGGTTCGCTTGGGCTGTGAATCAGGTTAAACGCATAAGGACCGTTTGGCAGTGCTGCTTGAATACGGTTGATCGCTTGCTCAACGCGAGACGGGATTAAGCCCGCCGCGCCAAATGAACAAAGAATGCCAGCTTGGCCAAGCGCAATCACTAACTCTTCAGATGAAATGCCGTTTGCCATTGCGCCCGCATAGTAAGCGTATTTCACGCCGTGACAGCGACGAAAATCTTCGTCGCCTAGGCTTTGTGTACCAAGTGCAGGAGCAAAGGCGCTAACAGGTTGGCTGTTCGCTGAGCTTGCTGAATCGCCCGATGCAATCTCTGCTTGTTGGCTAACACCTAACCCTTTTTCTGGGTGGTTCACGACGTAACAAGCAAGGCTTAAGTCTTTCAATATTGTCGACATTGCTGCGTTATCAAAGCGAGTTGTGCTCTCTTCGATCTGCCAAGGCCACGGAGATAGCTTTTCGTTATTGATTGTAGTTTGAGTTGTCATACTAAATTCTTTCCTAGTTCTCTGTCAGGCTTATGCTTCTTCGATACAAATCGCGATGTCTTTCACTTCGTAAATACGTAGACCATCTTTGCTCAGGTTTGCGTCGCCAACGATGATGCGTTTGCCGTCTTCGTCTTTGATTGCAGTGATGTGTACATCCAGTGACATCTGTTTGTTCAGAGGGTTAATCTGACCACGGTATTTCCATTTCACTTCAGATTGGATTTGACCAAACTTAGGATTGCGGAAGCCAGCACCAAGATCTTTATTTAGCGCATAGGTTTGCATCAGTTCGATGATCGCTTCGACACCTAGAGAACCTGGCATTACCGGATCTTGATGGAAGTGGAACTGGAAGAACCAATCGCTTGGGTCAATCGTACGCTCAGCGTATAGGTAACCCAGACCGTCTTTACCACCATCGCTGGTGATCTGCACCGTATCGATAAAGTTCAAGCGACCGCCAGCCAGTTGGTAGTGCTCTTGCACTTCACCAGTAGCAGAAACAGGTGCATTGAAGTAACGCGTCGTTTTGTCTAGTAGGTTGATGTTTACATCCGGCGTGCGGTTGTTATCAACATGCCAAGGGTGAGTCACTTTACCGTTGTCCAAACCAAGCTGGTCTTTCAGTGCTGCGCCCTTGAAGTAACCGAATACCGCTGTACCTTGGTAGAACGGCACGCCGTCAGTGCTCAGTTCGAAGCTGAAGCTCTGAACGATGTTGGTGCCCATCATTACTGTTGAAAGCAGACGAGAATCGTTGGTGATCGTTTTGCCGCGCAAGTCGACGTTACGCAACATTTTGCCGCTGCCATCTAGGTTGCGGAAAAACAGTTCTTCACCTGGGAAACCCAGTGTTGTTCCCATGTAGCCAGAGATGAAGCCGTTTGGCTGCAGTGAAATCTCCATCAATACCGAGTAAGGCATTAGGGTCTGGTGGCTGTTTTCATCAAAGTACCATGCATTTTCTGGCACTTCGTACTCTGCGATACACGATGAAGGCTTCTTGAAGTCGCCACGCTTACCGTCGATCTCAACCACACGAGTGGTTAGCTGCAAGTCGCCACACGGAGTACGTGGTGGAATCATTCCACGGTAGATAGAGAAATCAGGACCGAAACACTTCTCGATATCGCCAGTCGCGAATTCGAACATGTGGTAAGGCGTGAATGGAACCGTATCGGGTGTGCGGTTTGGGTAATCTGGAGTTGCCGGAGCTTCAACGTGTTGAAGAGGAACCACACCTTTGTTTGGTGCAGTTTCTAGGTCTTCAATTTGAGCCATCAATGGCGCATTCGCTGAAGCCTGTTGGTTCACTTCTGGTGTATGGCCCAAGCTTTTATGGTCCAAGCTTTCGATAACAGGGGTCGCGACAGCTGATTCTAAAGAAGGCAGATAACGAGTACATTCGTCGTCTTCTTTGATCATCACACCCAAGTTTTGGAAATCAACAATCACTTTGCCATTCAGCAAAATATCGATGTTAGCTTTCGCGTATGGGCGAGGGCTTAGACCAATCTCAGTCACTTCCATGCGGTAAGTCAGTTCTGCCGATTGTGGTAGAACTTGACCACGGCAACGTACTTGTTGAGGCGCATTTTCAAGCGGTTGGAAACGACCATTTTGAACAAGCGTGTGCATGCCAAGGTGCATCATGAAGAACTGAAGCAGTTGACCACAACCTTCTGCCATCAAAGAACCAGCCATTACCGAGTCATCTTTGAAGTGACAAGGGAAGTACCAATGCTCAGGCTCTAGCTGCTTATGACCTTCAATCAGACCAAGTCCCCATGTGCCACCTTGTGGTTCAACACGACTAACCTTTTCGATCATCATGAACTTCTCTGAGCTGAAGCATAAAGAAGGCTGGTGGCTATTGGATTGGTGAGTTGGACCAAAACATTCTGCAATGTTGGCAGTCAGTAGATGACGCAATTCTTGGTGGTTAAACTGAGTTTTAGGGCAGTGCAACATAGGATCGAAGCGTTGCTTAGTTGCAAGCTTACGAGCCTTGATTTCATCTTCAGTGTGAATCACACCCTTGCCATCTGCCAACTCTTCATCGGTGAAGAAGCCCGCACAGCCGTTATCCATTTTCAGGATCATCTTGTCGCCAACGAAACATTCGTACGAGAAGAAGAACAGCAGCGTGTCGCCATTGCGAGCAAAGTTGTTGATTGAGATGTCGTAACGCAGTGTATCGCCACCACGAGGCAAGTCGCCAAGGAAGGTCAGCGTGCAATCAAGCAGGCGATAAACACGCTCACCTTTGTTTTCGAAATCAATACCTAAGTAGCTGATTAGCATTAGGTCACACTGACCAGATTCAACTGCAACAGCCCAAGGGATCTGACCATCAACAAGATACGGCGCATCAACTGGGATGTCGTATTCTGTGGTCATTGTGCTTGGCTTGTACTCGTTAACGGTCGCGTTTAGCTTGGTTACACGAGATACCAGTAGGTAGTCCGTGGTTGGCAAGCGAACGCGACGCGAGTAGCTATCGATGATCGCGTAATCAGGGCCAAATACGTTCGCAATATCGCCTTCAGCGTATTCAACCAGATCATCGTAATCCCAGATACATGGCTTACGGATAGGTTTTACTGGTGCTGGCGTCGCAAGTACGTTGACTGGCGTTGACGAAACCTGAGCCGGTTGAGCTTGAACAGGCTGAGCTGGCGTTTGTTGACCAGTCGTTTGTTGGCTGGTCGTTTGTTGAATCAGGGCATTGCTATCTAAACCAGATGTCACTGCGTTTAGCTGTGCTTTTAATAACGCATCAGCCATCTGCATGCCTTGGGCACGTGTGTGCAGGAATGCTTTGTGTACCTGTTGAGCCGCTTGCTGGTTTTGAGCAAAAGCTTGGTTTTGGCTTAGATTTTGCGGCTGCTGTGAAGCTGCGTCGATTTGAGACGCGCCATTTTTAGCGGATAGGACATGAGTCATATTGCTGTGGTTACCTGTTAGCTGACTGTGGCGAGTTGGCGCCAGAGTAGGAGATACTGATGTAGGAGTTTCGATGACTGGCTCTATCGCGTTTTGCGCTAATGCATTCTTCTCTAACTCTTTTTGTGCAAGGGCTGCTTGAATGCTTGCTGTCGTTGGAACCGACGCCACTCTTGCTGCTTGTTTACCAGAAGCTTTCTGTTGAATCGTTGCCAAGTTGGTCACTGGGGTTTGGGCAATATGTTGATAGATATCACGACCACCAAGAGTCACTTGCTTAACTAATTGACGTTTAGCATCGCTCGCCAGTTCATTGCTTAAACGAACGGAAAGTGATTGAGATTCAACACTCGATTGGCTTAGTAGCAGCTGTGAACATTGTCCTTCGCTGATGTTGGCAACAATCGCGCTCTTAGAACTGACATTCGGATTCAGAGGTGCAAGGTTCAGGTTGAGCAGACCGTGTAGCAGGCTTGCCATACCAGAAGCAGCAGAGCAATGACCCACACGTTGACTTGCTTGAGTAGTCTTTGTGTTC
>NZ_JBFRVX010000012.1:6226-6534 GCF_041475345.1 Vibrio sp. 10N.222.48.A3
TGAGTAGTCTTTGTGTTCCCTAAACTTAGAGACGAAAACTGATGAGATGAAGATTCTGGTGCATGGTTAAGCTCAAGCAGAGAAACATCGTTCGAGCTCATACCGACTTGAGTCAGTAACTCATCAACAACGGCGTTGTTATTCTCGCTTGAACCAAAAGCTAAGGCGTTGATGCTGCCGTAAGCCGCATCTTGGTTGCTCGCTACTTGGTTTTCTTCAACAAGAACAATCGCACCTGCACCTTCACCGACATTCCAACTGCCATCTTGCAGCTGTCCGAATTTTGGAGCTAGCGTCACTGGGCTTAC
>NZ_JBFRVX010000013.1:0-13392 GCF_041475345.1 Vibrio sp. 10N.222.48.A3
TAGTGACAGTATTTGTAGTGCGTTAGTTGCAACTGAGCTTCTTAAAGCTCGTGGCGAGGAAGCGACACCAATTCGCCAAGGCGAGATCAACCGCGAAACTCAACACATTCTAGAAGTCGCTGGTGCTGAAAAGCCAGAACTTCGTACTTCTGTTGCTGGTGAGAAAATCTGGCTAGTAGACTACTCAGATCTTGCACAAGCACCAGACGATGTAGCTGAAGCAGAGATCGTAGGTATTGTCGATCACCACCGTCTAGGTGACGTGATGACAGTTAACCCTATGGAAGCTTGGATCTGGCCTGTTGGCTGTACAAATACAGTACTTTTCAACATGTTCAAGATTGAAGGTCACGCTATCTCTCAACAAATCGCTAAACTGATGATGTCTGCAATTCTTTCAGACACAGTTGGTTTTGCTTCTCCAACATGTACTCAAAAAGACAAAGACGCGGTTGCTGAGCTTGCTGAAATCGCTGGCGTGACTGACGTTGATGCATTTATCAAAGCGCTTCTAATCGCTAAGACAAACATCGAAGGCCTATCTGCGGCACAATTAGTAGAAAAAGACCTTAAAGGCTACCCATTCAACGGTCGTGATGTTGTTGTTGGTCAAGTTGAGCTTGCGACTCTTGAGCAAGTAGACGGCATGATCGAAGCGCTAGAAGCTGATCTTGAAGCGCGTTGTGAGAAAGATGGTCTAGCATTCGCTGCAGTAATGCTGACAGATATCACTACAGCTCAAACTCGTCTTCTATACAAAGGTGAGTGGGCTGATAAGCTGGTTAAATTCGAGAAAGACGGTGTATTGATGATGGAAAATACATTGAGCCGTAAGAAGCAAGGTTGGCCTTGGCTTCAAGGCGAGCTTGTTTAACCAAGTCGCTTAATTATAAACGCCTGCTAATTTAGCAGGCGTTTTTCTTTGAAGTAGGCTTTCTTCTTCATCGATAGTGTTTGAAGTTAAAAACACTCGGCATAAAATAGCTTTAAGAACATAGTTACTGACTAAAGTAGGAAATTGAGATGACTACACAGCTAGACGATAAAAAAATCGCTGAAATCAATAAGTATACGGGTGAGCAACGCCTGAAGTACTGTGTGAAAGAAATCGTAGCGAACCGTGAAGTATGGATCTTAACCGATGAACACGGTTGTGTAATGCTGAACACAGAAGATGAAGACTGTGTTCCTGTATGGCCAAATCAAGAGTTTGCGGAGTCTTGGGCGACGGGTGATTGGTCTGAGTGTAAAGCTGAGTCTATTTCACTAAACAAATGGCATAGCCGTTGGACTAACGGTCTAGAAGACGACGAGCTTGCAGTTGTTGTGTTCCCGAACGAACAGGAAGAAGGTGTTATCTTGTTCCCGGATGAGTTCGACTTCGAGCTGAAGAAGCAGGCTGCTAAGCGCTAATTCTCTCGTCAAATTGTAAGCCAGCGTTGTCTTACCTCGGGCAACGCTGTTGTTCTATTCTTCCCTTCTAAGCTACTTTCCAACGTATTTTCGTCAATACCCAATAAGTTGATACAAAGGCGCCTGCTGTGCTGCTTTAGAAGCTTGCTGAAGTACACCTGTTTTGCTGTATCTTTTCAGTATTTTTCGCACAACTGGTTTTGCCTGTTCTTTTGTCATTCCCACTTTCAATTGAGGCTCATACAGTAGCTTTAGCAGCACTACATCTAAGGGGGATAACAAGTCTTCTGGCGTGTGATCATTGAAAATAGAAGGGTAGGCTTTATCTGAATCATTCGGCAGGCCTAGAACCTGTGTGATCTCTTCCACGATACATGCGACCAGCTTTCCTCTTGCTCTCGCTTGATCTACTGGGATCACAATTCCTGCATATACAATCTCCCCTTTGGAATTAGTTCGATAACCTGCAGTACAGATAGCGCTGTTTAGATGCTGTGTCGATTTCAGTTTGAGTACAGTTTTGGCTTCAGCTATCCACTGACTCTGCCTCGTGTATATCCATTTTACATTCGCTTCAGACTTATTTTTAACGATTGTTATGGGGTGCTGGGTCACTTCGGACAAGTGTTGGAGATGAAGTTCCGTGAGCTCCTGATGCAGGTCTTTATCACCCACTCGATGATCAACCCATACCTTGATAGGCTGTTTCCATTTAGCGAGGAGCTTGTCGCCTTGTGAATATTCGTGTTGAAGTGCGACGTGATAAAAGGCAGTTTCGACGAAGGTTCTATCTAGCCATGTGAGTGTTGTGCTTGCTGCATTAAAGGACAGCAGCGCCAACAAGAGGGAAAGCATTGAAGCTCTTGGTAACATATCTTTCCCCTTTGCGGAATATAGCGCTATCACCGATTAATGGCTTGGTGCTTTATAGAAGTGGCTCTCAACTAACCTTTGTGTGATTTGGTGAGTTGGGTTAGTCAGTACTTCATGTGTTTCGCCACTTTCAACCACATTGCCTTCGTGCATGACGATGATCTTATCTGTGATGTGTTTAACAATGCCGATGTGTTGGGAAACATAAACGAACGATACGCCCATCTCTTCTTGAAGTTCTAGGAACAGATTGATGATTTGCGAACGCATCGCCATATCCAAACCATTCAACGCTTCATCAGCCACAATGATGGAAGGCTGAAGTATCAATGCGCGAGCCAAACAAACCCTCTGCTTCTGGCCTGCAGCAAGCATCTGAGGATAGAAGTAAGCATGTTCTGGTAGAAGCCCAACACGTAATAATGTGTCCTTTACGCGGCGCATGCGGGCTTCTGGTGGCATGTTGGTATTTCGCTTCAACGGTCCTTCAAGGATTCGACCAATCTGGATGCGTGGATTTAGCGAGGTGTTCGGATCTTGGAAAATCATTCGAATCAGTTTACAGCGAGTTGAGTAGTCTTTGTGTTCTAGCTTTTCACCGTTCACTCGGATCTCACCTGCTGTTGGTTCCACCATACCCGCTAGCATTCTAGCTAATGTCGATTTCCCCGACCCATTCTGACCGATAAAACCAATAGTCTGTCCCGCTTCAAGGGAAAAGCTAACTGGCTTCACTGCCTGATGAATCTTTTTACGGAAAAGACCAGAGCGAGTCGTAAAGTCTTTAGATAAATCACTGACCTCTAATAATGCACTCATGATTTCTTTTTCTTCTCCATATTCAGAGGGAAATGACAGTTAAATTTGTGGGTCTTTATACGCTTAGTATGCGGGATCTCGACACACTGTCTTTGCGCGTATGGACAACGTGGTCCAAGTCGACAACCAATCGGGAGGTGCTGCAGCGGCGGAATTGACCCTGGTAAAGATTGCAGTTTTTCTTTATGGGGAATCCAGTCGTTAAAATCGGGCATCGCTTTTAGCAGTGCAACGGTGTAAGGATGCTTTGGTACATCCAACAGTTTTGTCGTATCTGCAGACTCAACGGACTGACCGCAGTACATCACGGTTATTCGTGTCGCCCATTGAGTGATAGTCGTTAAATCGTGCCCAATGAGGAGAATTGTCGTGTTATGAAGTTGATTCATTCGGCTCAATAAGCGCAATATTTGAGACTGCGTAATCGGGTCTAAATCGTTGGTTGGCTCATCGGCAATTAGCACTTTTGGCTTGGCAGCGATCGCCATGGCGATCATGACTTTTTGACACTCACCATCGGTCAACTCATAAGAATAACTGTCCATTAGGTGAGAGTGATTTTTGATCCCCACTTTATGCAGTAATGCTATTGCTTGCTTTTTTCGCCACTTAAACCGTTGCCACCATCGACCTTCAAATGAACGCGAAGGAATCGCCTCTATTAGCTGGCGTCCCACTTTTTCGGAAGGGTCAAGACATGTCGATGGTTCTTGGAAGATCATCGCGATATCGCGAGCGATCACACGGCGTCGTTCTTTGGGCGTTAGTTGTAGCAGGTCGATATTGCCAAGGCGCATTCGGTCGGCAGACACTTTCCAGTTTTCTTTGCAAACACCAACGATCGCTTTTGCAACCAAGCTCTTACCAGAACCTGATTCACCTACTAAGCCACGAATTTCTCCCTCATTGAGGGTAATACTCATTCGATCTACTGCTTTAACCATCCCTTGAGGGGTCTCAATCTCGATGGTTAGATGTCGAATATCAAGTAACGGCATTATTCGATTCCTGCATTTAGCGCTTGGCGAACACCTTCACCGACAAGGTTAATCACGATCACTGTAAACATAATGGCTAAGCCGGGTAGAGTTACTGTCCATGGCGCAAGGTAAATCAGCTCTACAGAATCACCCAAAATTGAGCCCCATTCGGTACTTGGTGCTTGAGCGCCAAGCCCTAAGAAACCCAAGGCCGTGATATCAAGAATGGCGACTGACAATGCCAGTGTAATTTCAAGTGCCACTACAGTAAGAATATTAGGAAGGATTGAATTCCATAACAGGTAGAAGTCATTCGCACCATCAAGGCGAGAAGCCAAAATATAGTCTTTTTCTACTTCTGCATGCACGGCAATGTATACCGAACGAATAAAGCGTGGAATCAATGCCAAACATAAGGCTAGCAAGATATTAAACTCGCCAAAGCCAAGAAATGCCACGAAGATAATCGCAAGTAGCAACGACGGAATAGACATTACCGTGTCAAGCAAGTGGTTTAGCGTACTTGATAGCAACCCACGAGTCATACCTGCAAGTACGCCAATCAGACAACCGATGACTGCTGCGATAAAGGTAATCACTACTGCGGCACCAAATGTCAGCTGAGAGCCAATAATCAGACGGGATAGAATATCTCGGCCTAAATCATCAGTGCCTAGAAAATACTCAACTGTTCCAGCCGGATCCCAAGAAGGAGGTGTTAGTAGGTGCCCCGTCTGCTCTTGAGCATCATGTGGTGCTAGCCATGGTGAAGTGATGGTGATCAAAATGATCAAGACCAAACACCATAGTCCAAACATTGCGAGATTATTGCCACGGAAGCTGCGCCAGAAACGCTCGAATTGGGTTGGAATCTGTTCTTCTTGGTAGACGTTATTTGTTAGCATACCATTCCTTCCTTACCAGAGGATTGACCATCGCGCCCAGTAGATCGGACAGTATATTCGCGGTCAAAACCAAGGTTGCTACCACAATTACACCAGCTTGAATTGAAACGTAATCTTGATTGGATAATGCATCCAGCAACCAGCGGCCAATACCCGGCCAGTTAAAGATAGACTCGGTGATGATAGCGAGCGTTAACATACTGGAGAGTTGAACGCCGACCTTAGGAATAATCGGTGGTATTGCATTTCTTAATACATGTTGAGTGACGATCTCTCTTGTTGAAAGACCTTTGATTCGCGCGGCACGGATGTAGTTTTGAGCCATCACTTCAGCCACTGACGCTCTCATTAGTCGGATAACCTGGGTTGTTGGAGCGAGCGCCAAAACAAGACAAGGTAACGCCATATGGTCTATTACGCTCTGTAGGGCGTGTGCTCGATAGTTACCTTCGGCAAAGAAGGCATCAATCATTGCAAAGCCAGTCACGTGTTCAATTTCGTAAAGTAGATCGTATCGTCCCCCAACAGGGAACATCTCGAAGTGCAGTGAGAACACCATGATCATTAGCAATGCGACCCAAAATATAGGTGCTGAGTAGCCTGCCATTGAAGTAAACGATATAGTGGTATCAACAAACTTACCTTGTCTCATGCCGGCAATTGTGCCGAAAGGGATGCCGATAAACAGTGCGAGTAGAAAAGCAAAGAAGCACAATTCTAACGTCGCAGGGAATACCACGACAAGCTCTTCGATGATAGGAACACCGTGTTTGCTCAGGCCGAAATTCAGCGTCGATAATTCGGTGACGTAGCTAAGCCAGCCGGGCCAAAAATCTTGAATTGCCCAAGGTGAGGTTTGGTCTAATCGAAGTAGAGCAAAGCCCACCAAAGTCAGAATTCCAAGTGTAATAATGAATAAGTTTACACGTCTTAATGTATACCAAAACATCAGTTCACCTCCCTTCTGACTTGATCAAAAGGTTGAGCATTAAAAGGACTGCGTTTAAAACCTGTTAGCGAACGATCGTGCACACGGAATTGCACGCCATGAGCGAGAGGTATCACAGGAACTTCTTCATTAAGAATGTTTTGGGCTTGTCGATACAAGTTCACGCGATGCCTTTGTTGATTAATCTCTAATGCCAAGTCGAGAAGGAAATCAAAGTCTGAGTTGCACCACATAGAGACGTTTAATCCCGCGCGTTCCGAACTACATGATAGAAGTGGACGCAAGAAGTTGTCTGGGTCGCCCGTACTGCCAATCCAACCTGTGAGTAACAAATCTGTTGAGGAAATTGAAGACAGCTGTGTTCGGTCAAATCGATCGTCGGTATAGAGTTTCAATTCAATACCAATATCAGCCAAGTTTGCTTGGATCAGTTCTGCCGTTTTTCTTGGACTTGGATTGTATGCGCGTGGCTCTAGTGGCACCCACATTGAAAGCTCTAACCCTGGTTCTACACCGGCCTCTCTAAGAAGTGCGATCGCATAGTTTCGATCATAGCGAACTTGAACGCTGTCTTTTTGATAAGCCCAAGAAGTAGGGGGAAGTAACGTGTAGGCTTTTGTACCTGTACCGTAGTACACAGAATCAAGAATGTTCTGACGGTTAATAGCCAAGTTCAATGCTTTACGTACTCGTGAGTCACGCAATGCAGGGTGTTCTGTGTTTAGCGCGATGAAAGAGACATTTACTGCAGGTGTGGCAGAAATCTTCAACTCTTCATGAGCTTGAATAATAGGGATCTGGCTAGAAATTGGTGAGTTCAACACGTCACACTCACTGCGGAGAAGCTTGGCAAGTGTGCCTGTACCGCGTTGTGAAGTATCAAATACAACTTGGTCCATTTGTACTTCACCCTTCCAGTAATGCATGTTCTTTTTCAAGCGTACAAGATCATTAATTTGATATTCATCCAAGTAGAAAGGGCCTGTGCCTACGGGCTTGGAGTCTATTTCATTTTTTTCATCTGTGGTAATCAGCTTGTTGGCATATTCTTTGGAGTGAATGACCGCATAGCTGGTGGCGATATTGTTAAGAAATGAATTATCTGGGCGACTTAACTGGAACTTCACCGTTAGGTCATCCACCGCCGTGATTTCAACTATCAGGTTTTGAAAGTCTATGCCAGCGAACCATGGATATAAACCGCCACCCACATAATGAAATGGGTTTGAAGTATCAATGATACGTTCAAAACTAAAGACCACATCCTGTGCATTCATGCTGCGGGTTGGGGTAAACCAATCTGTGGTTTGAAACGCAACATTTGGGCGCAGTTTGAAAGTGTACTCTGTACCTGATTTATCGACAGACCAGCTTGTTGCCAAGTTCTGTTTTGGTCGGTAAGTCATAGGATCAAGAGTGAGCAGGGTATCGAAAATTTGAGGGCTCAGCGACTCTGAGGTAATGCCACTATCAACCAATTGTGGATTGAAGGTACTAGGATTACCTTGGCCGCAATAAATGAAGCTTTTTTCACGGATTTGCTCGTGAGTGACACTTTCACCACATCCAGCTAAAAAGCCAAGCGTGCAGATGCTAAGTGATAGTCTTATTAGTGCTTTCATAAAAAGAAATACTTTTCGAAACGAGGCGTTAGAGGAGCCTCAAGATCCCGACAATTTAACATTTTATTTATTCGGCTCCAAATAATAATCAAGTGTGGACAGCTATTTATCGTTAGCTTGCCCTACAATCGCGTACTTCCTCACCATTCCACGTAATTGGTTATAGGTTAACCCAAGTAGTTCTGCTGCTTGCTTCTGGTTATACTTGCTCTGTTTTAGTGCTTGATTGAGTAATTTAATGTCTTGCTGTTCTTGCCATGCTTTGTAATCAAGCGGCAAAGAAAATGAGTGCTCTAATGGAGTATGGCTGTTGGACAGATCATTGCCAGTTTCGTGCGTGGAATCTTGATCTATTTGCCATGTTGGTTTAAAGGGGTTAAACACCAAAGATTCAATAGGATATGGATCTTTACCGTGCTGGTAGATAGCTCGTTCAACGACGTTTTTGAGTTCTCTCACATTTCCCGGCCAAGAATAATCCAATAGTGCATCAACAGCAGATGGAGCAAAACCGACAAACAGCTCCAATTCTAACTCTCGACACATCTTAATGGCGTAGTATTCTGCTAGCAGCGTGATGTCTTCTTTTCGTTCGCGAAGAGGTGGGGTAGTAATGACATCAAACGCCAGTCTATCTAATAAATCGGGTCTGAATTCGCCTTTTAACGCCATGTCTGGTAAGTCAGCATTGGTCGCACACACCAGTCTTACATTGGCACTTAGCGCCTTTTGTCCGCCGACACGCTCATATTGCCCGTATTCAATAACACGCAATAGCTTCTCTTGAACGGCAAGGGGGGTGGTCGCTAGTTCGTCTAAGAACAGAGTTCCACCTTCAGCCCTTTCAAAACGACCTTGATGACGACCTTTTGAACCGGTAAAAGAACCTGATTCATGACCAAACAACTCTGAATCAATCAACCCTTCGCTAAGGGTTGAGCAGTTCAGTGAGATCAATGGCTGGTCCCAGCGCCTTGAAAGGTAATGCAGCCTTTGGGCGATTAACTCTTTACCTGTACCACGCTCCCCGATGATCAGAATCGGTCTTTCGATTGGTGCGAGTTGAGACACTTTATCCAAAACAGAGAGAAAACTAGGGGATTCACCAATGAGATTCTGCTGCATAAATGGGTCCTTGTATGATCTGATTTCCAATGGGCAAGACATAGAGAGCTTTATTTACATCACTTGATGTAAATAACTAGAGACAAGATCAATAAAGCCCAGCTTGGTATCACAAGCTGGGCTTTTTTATTTCGATGACTAATGACATCAAGTCACTCAAGCCTGTATTCAAGTCAGAACTAAATCCAGCGCCTAACCTTTTGTTTGTAATCAACATATTCCGCACCGAATAATTGCTCTAGAGCGCGTTCTTCTGGCTTAATTTGGAACTGATTCATGTAGATTACGAATACAAAACTGAGTAAGACACTGAACAGGTTTTGGAAGAAGTAGCCAAAACAAAACAGTAGGATAAATAGCCCTAGATACATTGGGTTTCGCGTGTAGCCAAAGATTCCACTGTCCACAACTGCAGAAGCGGTGTCGACTTTGATCGGATTAACGGTGGTTTTCTGTTTGCGAAACTCCCATATGCCTGATATCCCAATAACACCACTCAAGACAATCCCGATACCGAGCACAACCATTCGATAAGGCATTGCCAATGTTCCTTGGCTCAACTGCTGAGCGCAGAAGTATGATGCTACGAATACAATAATGAACAGTGCAACGGGTGATACTTTTAATTCTAGAAAATTCATACTTTTCCTTATTAACATTCCTTTGTTAGTTTAGAAAAAAGCCCAGCAATTGCTGGGCTAAATGTATTAAAGAATTTTTGCTAGCGCTTGTAATGGGTGAGCAAGCTTCTCACCTTCAAAACGCTTCACTTGGCTACGGCAAGAATAACCCGTCACCAAACAACGATCTTTTGGTAAGTCCTGCATTTGAGGCTTCCAGCTTAAACCGTATATGTCTTTCGACATTTGTAACTTATCAACTTCATGCCCGAAGGTGCCCGCCATACCACAACAGCCAACCGGAACGCTGGTTAACGCAGCACCAAAGTGCTTGAAGATAGTGCCCCACTCTTTTTCAGCGTTCGGCATTTTGGTTTTCTCAGTACAGTGAGCAAACAAGTACCACATATCTTCACTTGCTGAACGTGCTTCGAACTCACCTAACGATGGCATTAACCATTCATGCACGGTAAGCACATCAAAGTCGCCACGTTTGTCACCTAAGATCTCTACGTATTCATCGCGGTAACAAAGCACAAGAGCCGGGTCCACACCCACCAAAGGAATACCGATATCCGCCACCATCGACAAGAAATCCGATGTTGATTTCGCTTCACGCGCAAAACGACTTAAGAAGCCTTTAATGTGCAGAGCTTTACCATTTGGCTTAAACGGCAGCAACACCGGAGTTTTACCAAGTTTTTGAGCCAGAGTGACGAAGTCTTCAATCACCTCCGCATCATAAAAGCTAGTGAACGGGTCTTGAACGATCAGCACATGCTGTTTCTTCTCTTCAGAAGACAAGCCTTCTAAGTACTGTAAGTCGAAGAGTTGCAGCTCTTTGCTCGCCAGACGATTTTTAAGTGTAGGTACCGACATCAAAGGAGCATCAACATAACCGACCGTCCTAGCCGTTGCCGTTTGTATCCACTTTTGACCCAATGCAGCGTTCACTACTTTTGGCGCTTTCGCCATCAGCGGCAGCATGGTTTCAATGTTAGCGACTAAATAGTCTTTTGCTGGGCGCTGGTAACGCGAATAGTAGATGTTTAAGAATCGAGAACGGAAACTTGGTACATCAACTTTAATAGGACACTGGCTCGCACACGCTTTACACGCCAAACAACCGTTCATCGCTTCATGAACTTCATGTGAGAAATCGTACTCATGGCGTTTGTTCATCGTGTTACGAACACGTTCCACCATGGTTTTAATCGGAGTATTGTCCTTCAGCGCTTCTTGCTCTAAATCGAGAATATCGACGCCTTGTTCCGTTAACTGACGCAACCATTCACGAACCAAGCCTGCACGGCCCTTTGGTGAATGACGACGGTCAGCCGTGACTTTCATCGAAGGACACATTGGCGAACTCGTATCGTAGTTGAAACACAAGCCGTTACCATTACATTCCATCGCTTGCTTGAAGCTATCACGGACTTGTACGTCGATCTGACGATCGTAGAAACCACGCTTGGTATCAGTGACTTTCACCAACTCAGCATCGCTTTCTAACGGCGTACAGATCTTGCCTGGGTTCATCTTGTTATGCGGGTCAAATGCCGCTTTAACTCGTCTTAATTCGGTAAACAGCTCTTCACCAAAGAAGTCAGGACCATACTCAGAACGGAAGCCTTTACCGTGTTCACCCCACATCAAGCCGCCGTATTTAGCCACCAGCTTAACCACTTCATCAGAGACTTCATGCATCAATGCTTCTTGCATCGGATCACACAAATCTAAAGCAGGACGAACGTGCAGTACGCCCGCATCCACGTGACCAAACATGCCGTAGTTCAACTCTTTTGAATCGAGTAATACTCTAAATTCAGAGATGAAGTCGGCCAAGTTTTCTGGTGGTACACAGGTATCTTCAGCAAAAGCGACTGGCTTAGCTCGGCCTTTCGCCGCACCTAATAGGCCTACCGCTTTCTTACGCATGTTGTAGATTCGGCCAATGCTCGCCAAATCACTGCACACTTGGAAGCCAATCACACCGGCTTCTTCAGTTTCTACCATGCTTTCAAGCTGTGCGGTCAGCGCTTGAACTTGTTGTTCAACTTCCGCTTCATCTTGGCCTGCAAACTCAACCATGTTGATGCCAAGCATCTCTTTATTTGGAACATCCATCAGCAAATCGCTCACGGTGTGCCAAACAATGTCTTGTTTCGCTAGGTTCAATACTCTTGAGTCAACGGTTTCAACAGACAGCGCTTTCGCTTCTACCATGAACGGCGCATTACGCAGTGCAGAATCGAACGTATTGTATTTCACGTTAACCAACGTTCGTGCTTTTGGAATCGGCGTGAGGTTCAGCTTTGCTTCAGTGATGAATGCTAATGAACCTTCTGCACCACATAGAACACGAGTCAGGTCAAAGCTATCGTCTTCTTCGTTGATTGCGTTCTTTAAATCGTAACCAGTTAAGAAGCGGTTCAATGGTGGGAATTTATTAAGAATTTGAGCGCGCTTATCTCGACAAACGGCTTCAGTTACTGCAAGGGCATGGTGAGCAAATTCACCTTCAGCAGGTAAGCCGTGTGATAAATCGGATTCGAGACATGAACCATCTGCGAAGACCGCTTGCAGCGACAACACATGGTCAGACGTTTTACCGTACTTCAATGACCCTTGGCCCGAAGCATCGGTATTGATCATGCCACCTAAGGTTGCTCGGTTACTGGTAGAAAGGTCTGGAGAGAAAAAGTAACCATACGGACGCACAGCATCGTTCAATTGGTCTTTAACGATACCTGACTGAACTCTTACCCAGCCTTCTTGCTCGTTAATCTCAAGAACCTTGTTCATATAACGAGACAGGTCAACCACGACGCCTTTTGTTAAAGACTGTCCGTTAGTACCGGTACCACCGCCACGAGGGGAAAAGGTCACGCGTTCGTAAGCAGATTTTGCACCCACTTTACCGAGCAGCACAACGTCTTGGGTTGTTTTAGGGAGAATAACTGCCTGCGGCAATTGCTGATAGACACTGTTATCAGTCGCCACAGCCAAACGGCTAGAATATTGAGATTCAATGTCGCCAGTAAAGCCCGCTGTTTTTAGTTCATCTAAAAAGCGTACGACTACTGGATCGACATCAGCATTGAGTTGAAGTCTTGGTAACATTTGCTTCCTGCCCCTACTTCGCTGATCCTATCAGCATTGGGTTATCTGAGATTTTTAATATTTTTCTTTGAATTTCGTCACTTTACTACTATTAAGATCATATAAAAAGGTGATCAAATAAGAATCTCGGTGCAAGAATGGAGAAATAGTCACTTTCGTCTTAATTCAGTAGTAAGATAGTAGATAACTTTTTTACGACATCTCCATGAGCAAATAACAATGAAAAAAAGCAAAACAGTCACAACTGAAGATATTCTTCTTAAGCTATGCCAATCAGTCTCAAACGTACTTACTTCAGCGACGGCTTCACAGGTGTCCTACTCAGCCATGGTTCAAAAGATCAACAAGACAAGTCTTAAGCCAGATTTTGGTTGTTTCGTCTTGTTCGACGGCGGGTTTTCAGGTCTTGTTGTGATCAATTTTACGTCGAAAGCAGCGCTAGAGATCTACACAAATTACATGCGTAATATGGGCATGCCTGAAGACGAACTCGCTGTACTTCATACTTCAGACGAAGTAGGTGATGTATTAGGTGAGTTGATGAACCAGTTGGTTGGCGACTTTACCAACAAAATCCGTAAAGAACTGCAGACTAACATCACACAAAACCAACCGAAAATGCTGGCATTGAACAAGCAAGTGAACCTTTCTGTTGATACTAACTTAGATCGCCCGCAAGCTCGTCGTGTTACTTTCTCTACTGCCGACAACAACATTTTCTACCTTGAGCTTGCAATGGACAAAACAGAATTCATCCAATTGGAAGAATTCGAAATCGCTGAAGACGAATGTCCAGACAGCATTCTTGAAGCGACTCAGAAAAAAATGCAAGAACCAAAGCAGCCAGAGCAAAGTTCAGGCAACGATTCTGCAGCTGATTTACTCGATGAACTTGGAATCTAGGTTACAAATACTCTAGTTAATCAAGAAAATCGTGTCACTAACGCCATCAATCCTCTTGAT
>NZ_JBFRVX010000014.1:0-2197 GCF_041475345.1 Vibrio sp. 10N.222.48.A3
CTGACGGCTTGATACGCGATTAAGCATCACCACTTTACTGCTCGATTGTTTGGCTTTAGCGGTGAGGGCCAGCAACTCATTGGCGCTCATCTTATTGGCGTCATCGATGAGCAAGATGTCTTTATTGGTCAGCGGCGTATCGCTTTGCAGTAAGCTATGGGTAGTGTGGCGCTGCTCTGGTGAAAAGAGCTGACCGACCCAGGCGCTGAGTGTTTGACTCTTGCGCTGTACGCTCTCCATGCCCTCAGTCTTGGCTTTCACGCTTTGGGAGACCAATTGGACACGCTTACCGCTGTGATTGCCTACATTGAGTAGCTGCTGCGCAATACCCTGTGATGAGCCGTGTACATTGACCACATGGAACTGTTTGGTGGAGTGGTACAGCTCGGTCAGTATACGCTGCTGGCTTTCAGGGATAGCGAGCTTGTTGAGCGTGTTCGATTCAACGTGGGTGCGCATGTGATGCGCACGACCTTGTGTGCTGTCGATAAGCGCTTGTTCGTTATCAATTAAGCCTTTGGTGGTGTATTGCCCTTTTTGACTGAGTCCTATCAAGTCGCCCTGTTTAATCATTGCATCCGCGACTTTTTTGATATCAAGGGCGTTGAGTTGCACGCCGCCTTTGGTGAACTCTGAGGCGGTGAGTTCAATGATTTTTTCAAGGTGTAACGCAGTGCTGTATTGCCCTAGATGGTCAATGGCTCTGCTGATCGCGGCTTTGGTTTCACCGAGTGGCGGGGTATTTTGCGCTTCCTTTACTTGTTGCGCCATGGTGACAAGCTCTGCGGGGTCATACCCTTGCTCTTTTACGGTGCTTTGCCACTGTTTGTTGAGGCTGTCACTGCTCTGGTAGGTTTTGCTTTTACGAGTATCGAGGTTTGCTACGTCTTTCGCCGCGCGCGAGTCAAAGCCTAAATCGAGTGTGCGTTGGTCAATTTGTTGTTTGCGAGTGGACGACGCATCAAGAATAGGCTGAGGGACACCGCTGATTTCGAACTGACCGTTGCCGACGCCTCGCGTGGAATAACCGAGGGTTTCTGCCTCTTTAGCTAATTGGCTCTGGTACAAGATACCGTAGTATTTTTGGAAGTTGTAAATGCGCTCGCCAGTCCCGTTAATCACGCCCCCTTTTTGTTTTAGGCTGGTTGATAAAGCGCGTAAATCTCCTTCTTTATCGCGCGTCATGTTAGCGGCTAGCGCGTGCGAATGCACTTGCATGTCATTTTCACGGCTGGTCTTATGGCGTACGACTGCAAATAGCATCGAATCCGTATTTTCGTATTCTTGAACGCCTTTCTCATGGGTGACTTTGACTTGTGCTACGTCTTTCTCCAGCTCTGTTAAGGCGAACTTCACGGCGTTATTGTGCGCTTCAATGAGGCGGCTATCTCCGCCAATAAGCGCAAGAACGCTGAGGGATTTGGGCGCAGAAAAGGTCAGGTCGAAGCCCGATTTATGATCATCTCGTTTTCCTTTAATGGTTTCACCGCCAAGACTGCCTGAGAGTACCGATTCTAGGGTGGCTTGCTCTACGGGTTTACCCGCCAGTCCCGCTTCGATGGCCAGCTTGCCATGCCAGAAGGTGTTTTCTTCTTGGTCTTTTTCTTTGAGGTAATAGTTATCGCCCGCGTTTTTTTCTAAAGAGACGTCAGGTAGGTCTTTGGGGTTTTCTTCGCTGAGATAATATTTGGCAGCGCCAGAAGCGGATTTTAATGGGCTAATAGAAAGCATGAGTATTTTCCTTATGCAACGCAAATTGCCGCTAGCAGCAAAACTGAGCGGTGAGTGGAGGTTAAGGGGGAAGTGGAATTAAAAGAGGTGTGGTTACAAAATGATCCCAACACAAGCAAAGGAATTGCTAGCGGTTAACGTTCGTTCTTCGTGAATGATGACGCCATTTTCATCAATGTGAATGGATGTAATGCCCGCTTTAAATCGGTCTAACGCTACAATTTCTTCCTTGGTTAAATGCTTGCCATGAGTCAGGCATTCTAGATGGTTAAAGCTGTATTCATCGGCGGCCATCGCTAGTTTCGAAGAATCAGAATGCTTCATGCACTCATTGCCATACAGCCAATCTTGAGCACACTCTATATTTGGCTCTAACTGGTAAGTCATATGGTGGGTGACGCTTGCAAAAGAATGGGACTGGCTTGTCCATTTGTAGCTCACTTGAAAACAATCAACCTCATCGGGA
>NZ_JBFRVX010000015.1:0-2176 GCF_041475345.1 Vibrio sp. 10N.222.48.A3
CTGACGGCTTGATACGCGGTTAAGCATCACCACTTTACTGCTCGATTGTTTGGCTTTATCGGTGAGGGCCAACAATTCATTGGCGCTCATCTTATTGGCGTCATCGATGAGCAAGACATCTTTATTGGTCAGCGGCGTATCGCTTTGCAATAAGCTGTGGGTGGTGTGGCGCTGCTCTTCTGAAAAGAGCTGACCAACCCAAGCGCTGAGTGTTTGACTTTTGCGCTGTACGCTCTCCATGCTATCAGCCTTGGCTTTCACGCTTTGGGAGACCAATTGGACACGTTTACCGCTGTGATTACCTACATTGAGTAGTTGCTGCGCAATATCTTGTGATGAGCCATGCACATTGACCACGTGGAACTGTTTGGTGGAGTGGTACAGGTCGGTCAGTATACGCTGCTGGTTTTCAGAGATAGCGAGCTTGTTGAGCGTGCTGGATTCAACGTGGGTGCGCATGTGATGCGCACGACCTTGGGTGCTGTCGATAAGCGCTTGTTCGTTATCAATTAAGCCTTTGGTGGTGTATTGCCCTTTGTGACTGAGTCCTATCAAGTCGCCCTGCTTAATCATTTCATCCGCGACTTTTTTGATATCAAGGGCGTTGAGTTGCACGCCGCCTTTGGTGAACTCTGAGGCGGTGAGTTCAATGATTTTTTCAAGGTGTAACGCGGTGCTGTATTGCCCTAGATGGTCAATGGCTCTGCTGATGGCGGCTTTGGTTTCACCAAGTGGTGGGGTGTTTTGCGCTTCTTTTACTTGTTGCGCCATGGTGACAAGCTCTGCGGGTTCATACCCTTGCTCTTTTACGGTGCTTTGCCACTGTTTGTTGAGGTTGTCGTTACTCTGGTGGGTTTTGCTTTTACGAGTGTCGAGGGTCGCGACATCTCGCGCGGCGCGAGAGTCAAAGCCTAAATCGAGTGTGCGTTGATCAATTTGCTGTTTGCGAGTGGACGATGCATCAAGAATAGGCTGAGGGACACCGCTGATTTCGAACTGACCGTTGCCGACGCCTCGCGTGGAATAACCGAGGGTTTCTGCCTCCTTAGCTAATTGGCTCTGGTACAAGATACCGTAGTATTTTTGGAAGTTGTAGATGCGCTCGCCTGTGCCGTTAATGACGCCCCCTTTTTGTTTTAAGCTGGTTGATAAAGCGCGTAAATCCCCTTCTTGGTCTCGAGTCATGTTAGCTGCGAGAGCGTGCGAGTGCACTTGCATGTCGTTTTCACGGCTGGTCTTGTGGCGCACGACCGCAAATATCATCGAATCCGTATTTTCGTATTCTTGAACGCCTTTCTTATGAGTGACTTTGACTTGTGCAACGTCTTTTTCAAGCTCTGTTAAGGCGAACTTCACTGCGTTGTTATGCGCTTCTATTAGGCGGGTGTCCCCGCCAATAAGCGCGAGAACACTGATGGATTTAGGCGCAGAAAACGTCAGGTCGAAGCCTGATTTGTGTTTCCCCCTTTTCCCTTTAATAGTTTCATCACCAAGACTGCCTGAGAGGACCGATTCTAAGGTGGCTTGCTCTACGGGTTTGCCAGCCAGTCCCGCTTCGATGGCCAGCTTGCCATGCCAGAAGGTGTTTTCTTCTTGGTCTTTTTCTTTGAGGTAATAGTTATCACCGGCATCTTTTTCTAAAGAGACGTCAGGTAGGTCTTTGGGGGTTTCTTCGCTTAGGTAGTACTTTGCAGCGCCAGAAGCGGATTTAAGAGGGCTGATAGAAAGCATGACGGTGTTCCCTTGTGTAATGCCAATCACCAATGATGGCGATGAATTGAGTGGTGGGTGCTGTTACTGCGGTTACAAAATGATCCCAACACAAGCAAATGAATTGCTAGCGGTTAACGTTCTTTCTTCGTGAATGGTGACGCCATTTTCATCAAGGTGAATGGACGTAATGCCCGCTTTAAATCGGTCTAACGCTATTATTTCTTCCTTGGTTAAATGCTTGCCATGAGTCAGGCATTCTAGACGGTTAAAGCTATATTCATCGGCGGCCATTGCTGGTTTCGAAGAATCAGAATGCTTCATGCACTCATTGCCATACAGCCAATCTTGAGCACACTCTATATTTGGCTCTAACTGGTAAGTCATATGATGGGTGACGCTTGAAAAAGAATGGGACCGGCTTGTCCATTTGTAGCTCACTTGAAAGCAATCAACCTCATCGGGA
>NZ_JBFRVX010000016.1:0-11712 GCF_041475345.1 Vibrio sp. 10N.222.48.A3
ATTACGAATGCTGAGGAGGGGTTATGCAGCAACTTGTTTTTGTTTATGGAACCTTGAGGCAAGGTCAGTCCAACCACCACTATTTGCAGCAGTGTGAGTGCTTAGGAAGATTTGACACCCCTGAGGAATACGCTCTTTTTGATTTAGGTGCCTATCCAGCGATGATTTCTGGAAAGAAAAATGTCGTTGGCGAGGTCTATACCATTAACGACGAAGTTTTGGCTTCGCTCGATCGGCTAGAAGATGTTCCTGTTGAGTATCGTCGCGAACAAATAGAAACTATATTTGGATTAGCATGGGTATATTTGTATCAGCTTGATCTAACGGCTAATAAAGAAATACTTTCGGGTGACTGGTGTAAGCGGGACAATCCGTAATAGTTATCTATCCGTAACATCTATGTATTCTGAGTTGTCGAACAAAAAGCCAGCATGTAAATGCTGGCTTTTTTAATGGCGTTAACTTGAAAAATAAGCGAGACGGTTAGTCTCGGTTAAGTTCAAGGAACTCTTCTACTTTTTTCACCATGTTCTTAGAACCGACAAAGAAAGGCACACGTTGGTGCAGTTCTGTTGGTTTTATATCCATGATGCGTTGGGCGCCATCGGAGGCAATACCGCCAGCTTGCTCCATGATGAAGGCTATTGGGTTGCACTCGTACAGCAGACGTAGTTTACCCTGAGGGTGGCTTTGCGTACTCGGGTATAAGTAGATACCGCCTTTCAGAAGATTACGGTGGAAATCTGATACTAGAGAACCGATGTAACGTGATGTGTAAGGGCGGTTGTCGCTTGGCTCATTTTCTTGGCAGTACTTGATGTACTTTTTAACACCCGTAGGGAAGCGAATGTAGTTACCTTCGTTGATGGAATAAATCTTACCTTCATCAGGGATCATCATGTTTTCATGAGACAGACAGAAGGTGCCCAGAGATGGGTCGTAGGTGAAGCCATTTACACCTGCACCAGTTGTGTAAACAAGCATAGTTGAAGAGCCGTAAATTACGTACCCCGCGGCTACTTGCTTGTGTCCTGGCTGTAGGAAGTCTTCTTGTGTTGGTGGGGTACCAACAGGTGATACTCGACGGTAGATAGAGAAGATTGTCCCAACAGATACATTGACATCGATGTTTGAAGAACCATCAAGTGGGTCCATCAGAACGACGTATTTTGCGTTTTTGTTGAGCTCTTTATTGAAGGCGACAGCTTCGTCTTCTTCTTCACTTGCAACACCACAAACTTGATCACGAGCTTCTAGAGCCGCTTTAAACTTGTCGTTCGCGTAAAGGTCTAGCTTTTGCTGTTCTTCACCTTGAACGTTGTCTGTACCAACAGCGCCAGTGATGTCGACTAGACCAGCCTTGTTGATCTCACGGTTAACAATTTTTGCAGCAAGTCGAATAGACGACAAAAGGGATGATAGATCACCGCTTGCATGGGGGAAGTCACTCTGTTTCTCAACAATGAACTCACCAAGGGTGCGCATCTCAGACATGTTATTTCCTTAAACTTCTCTCAATATTAGGGGGATTTGAGCACTATAGAATTTGCCTCTTACTCGGACTTTATTCACCTAGACGCCTACTTAAATTCTAAAGGTTAGATCTTTTTAATGGTAATGAACTAAGCGACGCAGATCTCACTTACTATGTCGACTAAATTTGTTTTGCATTGCTACTCGCTTTTAATCGCCATTTAATGATAATGAGTGCAGTAGTTTGATTTAGACATGGTTCATTTAGCCAAGCGTTTGGAAGCAATTTATGCATATTCATATCTTAGGAATTTGTGGCACCTTCATGGGAGGTGCTGCGGTATTGGCTCGTCAATTAGGTCACAAGGTTACCGGTAGTGACGCGAATGTTTACCCACCAATGAGCACTTTGTTGGAGTCTCAAGGGATTGAAATTATTGAAGGGTTTAACCCAAGCCAGTTAGAACCAAGGCCTGATCTCGTGGTGATTGGTAATGCGATGAGTCGTGGCAACCCGTGTGTTGAGTATGTATTGGATAACAACCTTAGATACACCTCAGGCCCGCAATGGTTGCAAGAGTTCTTGTTGCATGATCGTTGGGTATTAGCGGTATCGGGAACGCATGGCAAGACAACAACATCGAGCATGCTGGCTTGGATTTTAGAAGACTGTGGCTATGCGCCTGGCTTCTTAGTGGGCGGCGTGTTAGGTAACTTTGGTATCTCTGCTCGCCTTGGTGAAAGCATGTTCTTCGTGGTCGAAGCTGACGAATACGACAGTGCTTTTTTTGATAAACGATCTAAGTTCGTTCACTACCACCCAAGAACCTTGGTAATGAATAACCTCGAGTTCGATCATGCTGACATCTTCGATGATCTTGAGGCGATTAAGCGTCAGTTCCACCACTTAGTGCGCACTGTGCCAGGTAATGGCCGAATTTTCTCTCCTAAAGAAGATACGGCGATTCAAGATGTTTTATCTCGCGGATGCTGGAGTGAGACAGAATCGAGTGGTGAACAAGGTGATTGGGATGCCAAGAAGCTGGTTAAAGACGGGTCTCAATTTGGAGTGTACTTCCAAGGCGAATGCGTAGGAACTGTCGACTGGAATTTGGTTGGCGACCATAACGTCAATAATGCTTTGATGGCGATTGCAGCTGCGCGACATGTAGGGGTGACACCTGATTTAGCGTGTGAATCGTTGGCGAAGTTCATCAACACCAAACGTCGTCTAGAGTTTAAAGGCGAAGTGGCAGGCGTTTCTGTCTATGACGATTTTGCTCATCACCCAACGGCAATTGAACTTACGCTGAGCGGTTTACGTAATAAGGTCGACACGAAAAAAATAATTGCCGTTTTAGAGCCTCGTTCTGCCACAATGAAACGTGGAGTGCACAAAGAAACGCTGGCTGATTCGTTGAAGCAAGCGGATTCTACTTACTTATTCCAACCCGATAACATTGATTGGTCAGTACAAGACGTCGCCGATGCGTGTCACCAACCCGCGCACGTGAGTGATAACATGGATGCATTCGTTGCTAAAATTGTCTCTGAGGCACAAGCGGGTGACCAAATCTTGGTAATGAGTAATGGTGGCTTTGGTGGTATTCACCAGAAACTGTTGGATGGATTGGCACTCAAAGGCTAACGCATCCTCGACCTTATAATTTGAAGTAATTGAGAACATGACAAAACACGATAAAGCGATAACTCTGGCTTTCACTGGCGCATCCGGTGCGCCTTATGGCCTGCGTTTACTTGAATGCCTTTTGGCCGCCGATTATCAGGTCTACTTGCTGATATCATCGGCAGCGCGAGTAGTGTTGGCGACCGAGCATGAACTTAAGTTACCTGCTGGGCCAGATGCTGCGAAACAAGCTTTGGTTAAGCATTTAGATTGCGACCCAGAAAAGCTGGTGGTGTGTGGCAAAGATGATTGGTTCTCACCGGTTGCCTCTGGTTCAGCAGCACCGAAGCAGATGGTGGTGTGTCCATGCTCTGCGGGAAGCTTGGCATCGATTGCTCATGGCCTATCAGATAACTTGATCGAGCGTGCAGCAGACGTGGTTATGAAAGAACGAGGACAGTTGTTGTTGGTGGTTCGTGAGACGCCATTTTCTACGTTGCATTTAGAGAATATGCACAAACTCTCGACCATGGGCGTGACGATTATGCCTGCAGCTCCGGGTTTTTATCATCAACCTAAGTCGATTGAAGACCTGGTCGACTTTATGGTGGCACGTATTCTTGATCACCTTGGTATCGAGCAAGGTTTAGTGCCACGTTGGGGTTACGATCAACGTAATTGATCCAAACTTGATGGCTTATTGTTAAAAATCAAATTACAATCCTGAACACTCATCGGGGAGCGAACCATTCAAATAATGAATGCGAGCTGAGATCAAGCAAGTGCTTGGGACCCGTAAACCTGAACCAGATAATGCTGGCGTAGGAATTGAGTTAGGAACAACCTCTACCGTTCTCCTCCCTCAAACCTGTGCCGCTCAGACCATGGAGAGCGTCCAGTGAAATTAACATTAACAACTCTTGCTGTTACTACAGCCATCTCTTTTTCTGCCTTCGCAGCAGACAACACCTTAACGGTTTACACTTACGACTCTTTTGCTGCGGATTGGGGCCCTCGTCCTGCCGTTGAAAAAGCATTCGAAGAAAAGTGTGGTTGTGATGTGAATTTTGTCGCGTTAGAAGATGGAGTGTCTATTCTAAACCGCTTACGTCTTGAAGGTGGCAACAGCAAAGCTGACATCATTTTAGGCCTAGATAATAATCTCATGGCTGAAGCGAAATCTACAGGCTTATTGGCTGAGCACAGTGTTGATACATCATCTGTGACGCTTCCTAACGGTTGGAACGACAGTACCTTTGTTCCTTATGATTTTGGTTACTTTGCGTTTATCTATAACAAAGAGAAGCTAGCAAACCCGCCAAAGAGCCTGAAAGAACTGGTTGAGCAACGTGACGATCTTAAGGTTATCTATCAAGATCCACGTACATCAACACCAGGCCAAGGCATGATGCTATGGATGAAGTCGGTTTACGGTGATGAAGCAACTGCAGCATGGAAGAAGCTTGCTCAGAAAACTGTGACTGTGACTAAAGGTTGGTCTGAAGCTTACTCTATGTTCCTAGAGGGCGAGTCTGATTTAGTGTTGTCTTACACAACTTCCCCGGCTTATCACATCATTGCAGAAAGTGATTCTAAGTACGCAGCTGCAAGCTTTGAAGAAGGTCATTACACTCAAGTGGAAGTGGCAGCGAAGGTTAAAGGTAGCAAGAACGAAAAGCTTGCCGATGAGTTTATGGCATTTATCTTAAGTGATGAGTTCCAATCGGCGATGCCTACTGGCAACTGGATGTACCCAGTGACCGATGTTGAGCTACCAAAAGGGTTCGAGCAACTTACGGTTCCTCAGAAAGCGCTAAGCTTCACACCAGAAGAGATCGCCGAGAAGCGTAAGCCTTGGATTCGTGAATGGCAGAGTGCACTTACTTTTTAACTTATTATTTAAGAAAATGAGTTTTCTAACGTACTTTTAAAAAACTAGCTTTCTGTATTTAAAGGTTCATTCGTTATGTTTGGAGTGAACCATTTACGGTAAAAAATCGATTTATGATAAAGAAAACACCTAAGGTCGGGGTTTGGGTTGCGATACTCATTACCGCCTTCGTGGTTTCAGCAGTTGGGGCATTGCTTAGCAATGCCCCTTCTCTTGATATCAGCCAAGTATGGTCCGATCCTTACTATTGGCATGTAACGAAATTCAGTTTCTATCAAGCGACACTCTCAACGATGCTGAGTGTTGGCTTTGCTATACCTATTGCTCATGCTCTATGTCGCAGACAATTTTTTGGACGGGCCTTGTTGTTAAGGCTGTTTGCTTCGACCTTGGTTTTACCCGTATTAGTTGGCGTATTTGGTTTGCTAGCTATTTATGGTAACAGTGGTTGGTTAGCTAAATTTCTGGCGAACTTCGATATTGAATTGCCATTCTCGATCTATGGGTTGAATGGTATTTTGCTCGCACATGTCTTCTTTAACCTGCCTTATGCTAGCCGTTTACTTTTACAAGCTTTAGATACCGTACCTGCCGAGCAGCATAAGCTTTGTGCTCATTTGGGTATGAGCCATTGGAATAAATTCAGATGGGTTGAATGGCCTCGTTTAAGACAGCAACTGCCACATGTGTGTGGTTTGGTCTTCATGCTGTGTTTTACCAGCTTTGCTACCGTGATGGCACTAGGCGGAGGACCTAAATCAACCACTATCGAACTCGCTATTTATCAGGCGATTAAATTCGACTTTGACCTGCAGGCTGGTGCCTTGCTCGCGATATGGCAAATGCTGCTGTGTGGTGTGCTAGCTGTGAGCATTCAACGCCTATCGAAACCTATTTCAGTGACAGCCAGTCAATTGTCGGAAGAGAAATATTTGGTTAAGGATAGCTGGTGGTCAAAAGCTTGGGATAGCTTTTGGATCATCACCGTCTCAATGCTGGTATTGCCGCCATTAGCTATGGTTATCGTCAGTGGCATTAACTCGCAGGCATTAATCGTACTGAGCAGCGAGCCGTTTTGGGCTGCGTTAATGACCTCGGTTAAAGTCGCGTCATTAGCAAGTGTTATCGCGGTTGGTATTGGTATCGCCATACTGCTGACTAGTCGAGCATGGCGCTTACAGAATAAGAATTTTCGAGCCGATAAAATCGAGCTGATTGGCACTATTATCTTAGTTACTCCCGGGCTTGTGATCAGTACGGGGCTCTTCTTATTACTGCGTTCATTCACCGATGTTTTCAGCTTAGCTTTCTTTATCGTGATTGCAGTAAACAGTTTAATGGCGCTTCCTTACGTAATTAAAACCTTGGCTCAACCTATGCTGCATTTGTCTCAGCAGTATCAGTATGTGTGCGCAAGTTTGGGAATGACTGGTTTCACGCGTTTTAGGCTAGTGGAGTGGCGTGCATTGCGAAAACCGATGGCACAAGCTTTCTCGATCAGCTTTATGTTAGCAATGGGTGACTTAAGTGCGATTGCTTTGTTTGGTAGCCAAGATTTTAGAACTCTGCCTTTGTACCTATTCCAATTATTAGGCAGCTATCAAATGGAAGCCGCAGCTGTGGTTTCCGTGAGCTTACTGTTACTGAGTGTTGGCAGCTTTAGCCTGATTGAATTTTTATTTACTCGAAGATCTAAGCTCGATGCTAAAGAGTTGAGGAACCGATGATGTTAGTGATGAAAGATGTGGACTACCACTATCACAGAGAGTTGTTTTGCTTTGATTTTCAAGCTGAGCAGGGCGATATTGTTGCGCTGATGGGGCCAAGTGGCGCAGGTAAATCAACGCTGTTGGCATTGGTTGCTGGGTTTATTGAGCCCACTTCGGGTGAGATCTCTGTAGCGGGACAATCACTGATTGGCAAAGAAGCACATCAGCGTCCATTAGCGATGTTGTTTCAAGAGCACAATTTGTTTGCCCATCTCACCGTACGTGAAAATATTGGCTTAGGCTTGCATCCAGGGTTAAAGCTTACGGCAACTCAAAAGCACGAAGTCGAACAGGCCGCTGCACAAGTGGGTGTCGCGGAGTATTTAGATAGATTGCCTGAGCACTTATCGGGCGGTCAACGTCAGCGTGTCGCGTTAGCTAGATGCTTTGTTCAGCCTCATGATATTTGGCTGCTTGATGAACCTTTCTCTGCGCTTGACCCTTTGCTTCGTGAGGAAATGCTTAACCTTGTTAGGCGATTAGCCGCCGAGCGAAACATTACGGTATTGATGGTTACTCACCACTTAGGTGATGCACGCAGTATCGCAAATAAGTTCGTTTTTGTAGCGCTAGGTAAGGTGTTGGTTGCAGACTCGATAGAGACACTGACGGCTGAACATCCACAGCAAGAGCTAAGCTCGTTTGTTAAAGCGGGTGAATGATAATTTTTCACTCCTGTGAGTACTTCTTAATATTGAGTACTTATTGATATTGAGAGCTTCTTGATATCGAGTGCGTCAAAAACAAAAAGACCTAGCATGCGCTAGGTCTTTTATTATCTTTCTGATTAAAGGGCGGCGAAGATTAGTCGCCTAGCTTTAGCTCTTTTAAGATTTGGAATATTTCACGAGAAGACTTAGCCGGTTTGTTTGCCGCTTTCTCTTTGTTAGCTTGACGAGCGAGCTGACGAAGACGTTGACGGTCTGCTTCAGGGTACATTTCCATAACGTCTGAAATGGCCGCATCGCCTTCTGCAACAACACGATCACGCAGTTGTTCTAGTTTGTGCAGTTCAACTGTTGCTTGAGAGTGTTTGTTGCGAATCTTATCTAAAGCCGCTTGAATTGGCTCTGGATCGACACTGCGCATTACTTTACCAATGTATTGAAGTTGACGGCGTTTCGCTTCATTTTTAAAGCGTTGTGCATCTTTAATCGCTTGTGCCAAATCTTCAGACAGCGGAAATTTGTCTAATACAGAAGGCTTTAGGTCAACAAGCTCTTCTCCCAGCTTTTGCAGGGCGTCCATGTCCGTTTTCATTTCTGTCTTACTTACCCAGATGATTTCTTCTTCTGGTTCCCATGGGGCTTTTTGGTTTTTGCGAGCCATCTTTTCTGCCTATGTCACTATCTCAAACGAATATATTGCCTATTTTAGCAAGAATCTTGGGGAGAAAGCGAAATTCTTGTTATCCTACGTAATATTGACCTAAAAAATTAGAATAGATATGGATGTAAAACAGCAAGTCGCCCAACAACGAGTTGAGCTAGAAGCCGCAGTAGCTAAAGCGTTGGATATGGCATCAGTGAGTGCAGACGCCGCTGAGGTTGCTATTACTAAGTCAACGGGTTTAAGTGTTTCAACACGTATGTGTGAAGTGGAAAACGTTGAATTTAATAGTGATGGTGCTCTAGGTATTACTGTTTACCGCGGTCAGAAAAAAGGCAGCGCATCTACATCTGATCTGAGTGAGAAGGCAATTGCTCAAACAGTCGCGGCTGCGCTTGATATCGCTCAGTACACTTCTGAAGACCCGTTTGCTGGTCCTGCCGCAAAAGAATACATGGTAAAAGAAATTCCAGATTTGGATCTTTTCCACCCTGATGAACCAAACCCTGACTATGCCGCTGAGATTGCAATTGCTGCTGAGAAGCAAGCGCTAGCTTATAGCGACAAGATCAAACAGAGTGATGGCGCAAGCTACGACAGCCATTATGGCGTTAAGGTTTATGGTAACAGCCATGGCTTACTAGCCAGCTACGCTTCAAGTCGCCATAGCACGAGCTGCTGTGTGATTGGACAAGGCGCTAACGGTGAGATGGAGCGAGACTACAGCTACACCGTTGCACGTCACCGTGATGAGCTATGGACGCCTGAGCGCGTAGGTCAAGAAGCAGCTGAAAAGACAATTAGCCGTTTGGATGCGAAAAAGCTACCAACAGGCCAATACCCAATCATGTTTGCTAACGATGTCGCGACTGGCTTGATTGGCCACCTTGTGATGGCGATCAGTGGTGGTAACCTATACCGTAAGTCATCGTTCTTATTGGATCACCTAGGTCAGAAAATTCTACCTGATTGGTTTAACATTTCTGAGCGTCCTCATATCTTACGTGGTTTGGCTTCAAGCCCATTCGATAGCGAAGGTGTGTTCACTCAAGATCGTGAAATCATCACTGATGGTGTGTTAGCAACTTACCTGCTAACTAGTTATGCCGCACGTAAAATGGATATGACACCAACAGGCCATGCTGGTGGTATTCATAACTGGTTCGTTAAATCAACGGGTCAAAACTTTGAGCAGATGCTAAAAGAACTAGGCACCGGCTTCCTTGTGACTGAAGTAATGGGTCAAGGCGTTAATACCGTGACCGGTGATTATTCACGTGGCGCAGCAGGTTTCTGGGTTGAGAATGGAGAAATCCAATACCCAGTATCTGAAGTGACGATCGCGGGTAACCTAAAAGACATGTTCACTCAGATTGTTGCGGTTGGTAACGATGTTGAAACGCGTTCACAAATTCAAACGGGTTCTATCTTGCTTGAGTCGATGAAAGTCGCGGGTGACTAATGAAGTTAGCGCCAATATGATGAATTAAAAAAGGGAGCCGATGGCTCCCTTTTGGTTTTCTGTATTTCGCCAAAAATAGGCTAGCTGCTTATGATAACTAGATCAGTATGGTTGCTAAGCCTAAGAACACCGATAGGCCAATAACATCGGTTACTGTGGTCAGTGCCATACCGCCTGCCAATGCCGGGTCGATATTCATCTTTTTCAGCATTACCGGGATGGTTACACCGGCGATACCAGCGACAATCAAGTTGGTCATCATCGCTGCTGAGATGATGCCTCCCAGTATCCAGTTACCTTTCCAAGCAACCACAATACCACCAATGATAACAGCCCATAACACGCCGTTTAGGAAGCCGATGGCCGCCTCTTTGAGTAGTAGTTCGCGTTTGTTACTGTCACCGATATGACCGAGTGCTAAACCACGAATCACAAGCGCAACGGTTTGGTTACCAGCAACCCCGCCCATTGAAGGTACGATAGTCATTAGAACCGCAATCGCTGCCATTTGGTCGAGTGTTGCTTCAAACATATTGGATACAGATGCAGCAGCAAGTGCAGCGAGTACGTTGGCACCCAACCAGACACTACGACGACGAGCAGATTTTACGACTGGAGCGAAGGTATCTTCGTCATCGTCCATACCCGCCATGCTCATCATTGAGTGCTCGGCGTCTTCACGGATAACATCAACCACGTCATCGATAGTGATACGACCAACAAGATGCTGGTTACTATCAACAACGGGTGCAGAAACCCAATTACGACGTTCGAACAGACTGGCGATATCGGAAGCACTGGTTTCAACCGCAATCGCTTCGTCAGCATCTTCCATCACTTCGGAAACCTGAATATCGGGCTGAGTCGTTACTAGTGTGGTAAGCGATAGGTTACCGATCAGACGTTCTTCTTCATCAATAACATACAGAGCATCGGTTGCGTCGGGCAATTCGCCACGCATACGCATATAGCGCAATACAACGTCGACATCGACGTCGCCACGAATCGTGATTACGTCGGTATTCATGATCGCACCCGCTGAATCTTCTGGGTACGAAAGGGCGGTTTCTACTAATGCACGATCGACGGAGTCCATTTGAGAAAGGACTTCGCGAGAAACATCGTCGGGTAGGCTTCGAAGTACGTACGCGACGTCATCGGTTTCCATACCTTCTGTTGCTTCTGCCAAGGTTTCTGGTGCCATTTTCGACACAAGCGCATCTTTGACGTCTTCGTTTAGTTCATCAAGAATTTCACCGTAGTCTTCTGGATCGGTGAGTTGCCAGAGTACGTCACGACTTTTGCGAGGGGAGGCTTCTAAAAGGTGTGCAATATCTTCAGGTTCCATGTCCTGAAGTTGTCGACGTACGTGAACAAATCGGCCGTTTTCTAGGGCTTCGCTGACTTCTTGGAGGGTTTGGTGAGCTTGGTCGAATTCTAATTGCTCTGCCATATTTTCCTCCTATTTCATTATTCTAACAATGCTTGGGATAGTAACTTAATTCTGGGGCTTATTTAAATCATAAACTTAGCTAGAACTAATATTTAATACTGGTTGGTTCGAAGTTTGAGTCTTCAGTGTTGTCAGTGACTCGTTTTCGCTACTCACCCTCATCAAACTTGTCTTCAATGAGGTGGCAAACAGCATCAAGTGCTTGTTGTGAATCGGTGCCTGTAGCTTGGATCGTGATGTGTTGCCCTTGCGCTGATTCCAGCATAAGCAAACCCATCACACTGTCTGCAGTTGCGATTTTATCTTCTTCGCTATGGATAGTGATAGTTGCATCAAAACTTTGGGCAAGCTCAACCAATTTTACGGCTGCTCTAGCGTGAAGACCCAAGCGATTTTGGATCAGTACAGTTCGAGTTAATTCCATGGTTAGCCCTGTTGGTGCTTCTCTAGGGAGGCATGTCTGATTTGAACTTGATGACCGAGTTGTTCGAAGTATTCACCAATTTTCTGAGTTAGATAAACTGAGCGGTGTTTGCCGCCAGTGCAACCAATCGCGACCGTTAGGTAACTGCGATTATTCTTCTCTAACATGGGTAACCACTGCTCAACAAAGCCTTGAATTTGTTGCTTGAGTTCAAGAACTTCAGCGTGTTTCTCTAGGAAAGAGTGAATTGGTGCATCAAGTCCTGTCAATGGTCGTAGTGCCGG
>NZ_JBFRVX010000017.1:0-52394 GCF_041475345.1 Vibrio sp. 10N.222.48.A3
CGGCTTTAGGAGCTTCGGTATTTTGAGCTTGTGCTTCCGAAACTAGGTTTTTATTGCCATCATTCTTATTTTCGAAAACCTTTTTAAATTCATTTTCATTTGAGTAATGATCTGTAGGCAGATGCGCTAATGGATATCCCTTTGGAAATACTTCGCAAGTATTGGATTCTGTCACGAATAAGTAGTCCGGGTGGTTGTCATTAGGGTCATTTGGCTTTGACAGCCCAATAACGGTAGGTACGTATAGGCGTTCAGATCCATTTTCAGTTCTGCGCATGTATCGGTTGGCTATAACTTCACCTTTTTTAGATAAGTCGTTAACAACTTTTTTTCCGCCATTTCTTGCATCGACTTCTTTCAGTGCAAAGAAGTTCTTCGTTGTAAGAGGGCCGAATTTACGGCGTTCCACGGGCATAACTTCAATAAATAGGTCTTCAGTAGAAAGTTCTTCAGATTCTTTCATTGAATTAACGATAGATTGAAATACATCGATATATGCACCAGTAATATCTTTACCATTACTATCAAGCCTACGAGATAAGAAGTATTCAACACATTCTTCAGGTGAAAACAGTTCATTAGGCTGGTCATCAACCTGGGGCTTGTATGGGGCGGTAAGAGTGATGGAGTCAACGAATGGTTCATCTTCCGTGTAATCTACGATACGAATAGCTACTTCTGGTAAATAGCGTCCAGACCCCTCTGGTTGGATCATTGCTGATTTAACGGCGTTTAATAATTCATTGAACTGATTAGCCGCAAACATTTTTGATTCTTTAACCATCGCTTGACGAACAAATGCCTGATTTCGAATTTCAGCATCAGGGTTTTCAGAGTCATACTCTCCGGCTTTTAAAACCACGGTACTTAAACCAAGCGAAAGAGACTCTTTTGACTTGGCGCTATCTCGGATAAGAACATTACACCAATTTGATTTGAAAGATGATTTCCCTGATTGTTCACAGCCATTAAATAGAACAACCCCTGCTTTATCGCCATTAGTTGAGGCATTAACATGGAGGTTGTTACTTGAGTCTGCAAAATCGGCGATGGAAGGGCGATTTTCGGAAGTATTTTCATCGTATCGAAGAAATACTTTCGCTTCTAGCCCTGTTTGGATATCGATACCAGTTATAAAGTGGTTTGCTGGATCGTCGTCTGAAATGTTATAGCTATCAACCATGAGCGCAATGTTTCTTGGGTTTGGTTTTGATACACGCTTTAATTTGTTGAATTTTTCTCTCATTCCTTGCATTTTGAACCCTTCCATTAAACAAAAACTAAAAAATAATATATAGTGTAAATGAACAATACAGATAATAGTCTGTCTACCAATTCGATGCAAATAAACGAGTAACTTTGGGAGGTTAGCGTGAAGGATATCAACCAAATTAGAAGGCACCTTGAATTTGAAATAAGTCAACTGCCGCAATATCCGTATTTAAAGCAAGAGAATATCGATCGCTGGATAGACGATGTAATAAAACTTGATCCAAGTCGGGCAATCTGGCACGTAGATCGCCTGTTTCGAATAGGAGGTAGTGAAATTGGCCCTTTATTACAGTCTCACCGTAATAAATTGGCAGATACTATTTCAGAACAAAAATATTCGCACTCTTCTGAAATTGATATTTTTAGGCTAAAACTCCTCATAGATTCACCAGCGCCACCAAATGCAGCTATGCGTCGTGGCACAAGGTTCGAACCAATTCTGAACGAGGTAAAGCGTGAAGAATTACAGAAGAAATATACGTTGGTACGTGAACGACCAGATTTAGTTGAACGGATAGTTAATGCAAACTTGCCAGATTTCAATTGGGCGAGGGTTCAAGTGGATCAAATATGGGAAGTGGATGGGAAAATTATTCTATTGGATTATAAGTTCCCATCTGAGGGGGGGCTTAAGACTCTGCTCTATGAAGAACCCTTGATGTATTCAACTCAGTGTACAATTGGAAAGATGATAGCCAATAGGCTGGGTATTGAAATCGATGAAGTTATGGTATCGCCATATAACATGACAACAGATTCATTTGATGACATTAATGTACCGTTTGACTCTGAGTTCGAAGCTGAAATTCTTCATGTAGGTCAAGCAGCTTACAACAAGTACACCAAGGGTTTGTTTCCTACCCCGCCCATTCCTAAATATCAAATACAGAGTTCAGAAGAAATCCCTAATGATATAAAAGAAGCAATGGTTAAAGCTTCATTGCTTCGGATTATGTCTAAAGAGGTAGCTGAAAGCATTATTAAAGAAGAAGATATTTACCAAGACTACCTTAAGGTGCTTTCAAAAGGTCAGAGTGATGACATTCGTATTGAGGTGGCCACATCTAACATTACCGGAAAGACAAAAAAGAACTTCAAAAAAGAAGAGGCCGTGCTCGTTCTTAAAGAAAATGGAATGCCAGAAGCTGAAGTTATGCTTATCAAGAACAACATCACAAAGTTAAACGCTGCTTTAAAAGAGTGCGGGGTACCAAAGGAAGAGGTGAATGCACGCTGTTACTCGTTAGATTATGAGGTCGACATTTCTCAGTCGAGAGCTAAAAAGGGGATTCAACATCAATTAGTTCAGGCGGCTAAGCTTCAAATATCCGAAAATGTTTCTGAGATATTAGAGCAATATTCATCAGATATGTTGGACTATGATTCGCTGAACAATACTGATGGTTCATTGGATAAGCGTAAGCATTATCAATTGAAAACATTATTGAATTTAATTGAGAATTCGGACCTTGTAGAAGTTCAGGAAAAAGCTAAATCTAAGTTAGCAGAACGAGAGGTCGCGTATGGAGCGAAACCGAAAACTTCTAGTAAAGTGTCTAATCAAAGTGAATCACCAGAACTTACAAGCGCGAATTCAATTATCACCTCAGAGCAAATAGATAAGTTTGGATTGGAGGGTTTATTGAGCCCAAATGAACAAACGATAACAAGCCGAGAAGAACCTGACGCTTTAAACACAGAAGTTGAGTTGGAAAATGATCAGTTGAAGCAAATTAGTCACTTATTCAGTATCAACATGTAATCGTTTTCCACATTTTCAGTGCATAAAGGTGTGTTTAAAGTTGAATAAAAAAACCTCACATTGAGAAATCGAGTGAGGTTTTTTTGGTGTCTTTTAAATCCTTGGTGAATGTATCATTTAGGGTTTACGTAGTACATCATGCTGCATTAACCTTTTTCGATTGATTAACTTGGGCTTTTAAAAGTTCCAAGCTAATTTTAGGTTCAGCTGTTTTTATCAAGCTAGGCACAGTTAATGATACATGAGGCGCTTTAGTCACTGATGCTACGAGGGCGCTATGAGATTCATCCTGATAGATTAAGTTTCCGTCGGCGAATACAGTAATCAAATCAACAGGTATGTTTTTTTCATATCCTACAAACTTGATAGCGTCAATGTGACTAAGTTCGGGGATATCTCTCAATCTGTCTATTAATTGTGGTGCGTGACCTAGTACTTGCAGCAAGGCCGAACGCCGAGTGAAGATCTTTTCGCCACCATAAGTGAATTTAATGAAACCTTTTTTATGTAGCTCATTTACTAATTCAGCATGTTCGCCAGTTTCAAACAGTGCGTCTAAAAATAACGCGATAAGTAATTTCAAGTCTTGAGAAGCTTTTGCTAAGTCAAGAATAGAAGCTTTTTTGAGGTCATCGATTGAATGAACGCGTAAAGCTGCGTCTACCTGATTACCAACGTAATTAGTAGTAATTAGATGCATCGGCTTAGTGGTCATTATGTTCGACGTGTAATGCTGGAAAGATGCAACACTAGGAAAAAATGTAATTCCAGTTGAAGGCAGTTTCCCTAAGAAATGTGTGCTGCACAACTCAAGGGAGTTGTTTTCTACTGCTTTTTCAATAGAGTCTTTGTAGATTGCTATCAAGCTTACGGTATTCATCTTTCGATACCTCACATTCAATTACTAACATTAAATTATACAGATAATTGTAAGTTAGTTTGGTTACTTTAAGACGTTGTTTATTTTTTAGTATAATGAACATTTGAACATAAACACAGTAGTTTTTTTAAAAATATTATGTACTTTAATGTACATTCTAAAGTAGGTTTTTGAAACTTAATCCTTTCAAATCATATTGATTGTAAAAGTTCTTTGCTTGCTATGGGGTTCGGTTAGGTAAGGTTTTAGCTAGAAATATTGTGATTATTTTCACAATAACCCAAGAGCTGAATAGTTTTATGATGTATAGTGTAAAAACATTTGAAATTAAGCATGGGTGTAGTTATGAATAGTTCTGATTCATTAGTATCGTTATTGGAAAGTGGTTCGTTAGAACTGTTAGATTTGGACGGAATTGTAGAGAGTCAACCGGCATCTTGTGATTACAATTACGGCTTTACATCTGTTGAGTTACTGGGAGTTATGGCGGCTTCAGGAGTTACCACTGGTAAATTCTGTTCTGGTTTAGCGTTGCCAAATACTCGTTGGCCTAAAATTGTAAAAGTATCAGACGACGCAAGAGATATGGCCAACGAAGTCACATCGCCAGAAATTGAAATGTTTGCTCGCCTTACGAATGTCTATCCCCAGGCAGCTCCTTGGACACTTAAAACAATATCAGATTTAGTGAAAATTTCTGGTTGGAGTGTAAAAGAACTATCTATTGTATGTGCTTCAGCTGAGAACTCTGTCGATAAATGGTTAAATGAAGCTCAGCCAACTATGGATAGTCAATCCGCTATATTGATAGATTTAATTTATCGATTAATTGATACCTATAAGATTCCTAAAGCTGATATTTTGAAAATGGGATTAGGAATGCGAGCTAATCGAAATGCTCACCATATTCATGAAATGGAAGATGGAACTTGGCAGTCAAAATCTGAAAGTTCGTATCGAAGGGCTAGAAAGCTTCTGCGTGAAACGATAATGTCATTTGGTCTACCAGACGAATTACTAAAAACGGTTCGTTTAAGAGAAAAGTTGATTGCAGAATTTATATTAAATACTACTTCAATACAGCAAATTGTTTCTAAGTCTAATTTGAAGGACCTGACAATCGTAGATGAACTATCCGACACACTAGATCGTTTGCGTCATTGGTTCGATTCTCGTAACGAATATCACAAACTGTATATGCAGTATATTCGAAAGTACAACGGCGCTTTTAACCCAATTCAAGCAGATGATCTACAAAAACTAAAAATCTGTTTCGACGAAGCAAGTGAATTTCTTACAGAGAAGCACCCCGATTTTGACCTGAAGTATTAGGGAAAGTTTTATCAAGAAGCAGCAAAACAATTTTTGCTGCTTTTTTCTTATTCTGCAAAGCGCCACCAGCCACCCCAGGGATTATAACCGCCATTTTGCAATTGTGGGTCATGGGTGATCATTGGCTCTAGCCTTAATTCGAATTCAACGAACCGACCTTTCTCTTTATTGGATAGTTGAAATGGAATGGCTTTTCTCATAAGCATTAAATACTCAAGTTCGGCCTTTTCCGCATTTTTGACTGCATTATCGTATTGAGTATGGCTTGTCGCTGCAGTCTCCTCATGTTCAAGATTTGCTTGCACTACGTAAGTTGAGCAAGTCTCTTCCTCTTCCTCTTCCTCTTCGTGACAAGAGAGAGCTGTTACATATTGTCCATATGACAACGGTTGGTGTGTCAGTGTCATGCTCTTAAAGCCATACTCCTTCAATCCATCGAATATTACTTCAACGCCATACGCTTGAGAATCCACATCGAATACTCTTTTCTCAGTGTTATGAGAAAAAACTGAATGTATTAGAGATATATAAGAACTGGTTGGAATATTGAGGATAGGGATTGTATTACCACTTGTTACGGAGGTTTTGACAAAGCAAGACGTATTTTTACCTCGTACCAAAAATGAGATGGCTGTCGATTTGTGAAGCTTAAGTTTGCCAAGCCAATATTGATAGTCTTTCATAGATGACCCTGTGCTAGTTTCTGAAAATAGTATATAGTTTAAACTTGTGATTATGAAGAGATTTGGTGGGATTGTGAGTAATCAATTAGAAAATTCAATGCCGATGCAAGATATAAATGAAGTCTTGAGTGGGTTAAATAAAGAGCAGTATAAAGCAGCTACGTCATCATCATTAAATATTCGAGTTGTTGCAGGACCTGGCACAGGAAAGACGAAAACTATGGAGGCAAGAGTGGCAAACCTCCTTTCTGGTGGAGTTGAGCCTAATGGAATCCTAGCCCTGTCTTTCACGAATGAATCCTCAAAAGAGTTCAAAGATCGAGTGCAGGATACGTGCGGGTTATTAGGCCATAAAATAAAGACTGGAACCTTCCACGGTATCTTCAATCGCTTTCTCCGCAAATATTCTTCACACGAATTTTTCAAAACAAAATTAGGTTACCCTGAAGGTTTCTTTATTATTGACGATGACGATTCAAAAAAGATAATGAAAGAATCCATAAAATCGTTACCAAATGGCTTCAAAAAACTTATTGATAAGCTTGAGCTTAAACCTAGAGATTTCACTTCGCAGATGTCTCTTTTAAGAGCGAAGTGCCACACCCCCAGCACTTTCTTTAAGATCACAGTTAAAGATGATGATCTCTACAAGGAATGGTTAGATATTTCATCAAGCCTGAATTCTACTGATGACGCAGACTCCGTGAATCAAGCTTACTCTACTATTTCACAAAATTATAAGTTGAGAGACTTCTTACTTATTAAAGTCTGGGATAAGTATGCGAAAAATTGCCGAGCGGTCCATGCTATCGATTTTGATGATGTGTTGACCAATACTTACTACCTTCTCAAATTCAACCCATCATTATGTAAAAAAATAGCCAGCGAGTTTAATCATATTCTAATCGATGAGTACCAAGATACTAACTACATTCAAGCTGCAATAATCAAAGAGTTGAAAAGAGGAAACCCTAAATTAAACCTCTTTATAGTTGGGGATGGAAGACAGGCCATCTATGACTTTCGTGGTTCAGATGTGCTACTTATGACTAATGCACAGAACGATTATGGAATCTTCGAAGACCATGAACTTAAAGTGAATTATCGTTCTTCTCAAAATCTGATCACTTCAACCAATATTTTTGCTGTCGATATGCAAAACCAAATAACAAAAGGGCAGCTAGAATGTGGTATTGATACTATCAATAACCAAATGTCTGAGTACCACAAGTTTGATTCAGATTTCGATGAGGCAAATTGGGTAGTCGATGAAATCAAACGTAATATATCTATTGGTGAAAAGGCCGAAGATATCTACGTTATTTACAGAACACGCACTGCAGCAAAGAAAATTGAAGACGTATTGAAACAATCCCACATGCCTTTTGAAATGGTCGGTGAGAGAAATTTTTATGAGTGTGCTGAAGTACGTGATGTAATGGCTTTTCTTCGTTCAATTGTTCGTCCAAAAGATGTTTTAGCCTGGTCGCGCATTACAGATGTTATGCCTATCGCAGTTACGGGTATGTGGATAAGGGATCAATACCAAAAAAACCATGAATCTACACCGATTGAACTGCTTAAGGGTAGGGCAAAGGGGAAGAACTTAGAGCCAATAAATGAAGTCTTAGAGTTTCATCAAATGTCCTATGACCTTTTAAGGCTTGAGGAAACCAAACTTATAGAAGAATTCATTCTTGATGATGGCGGTAACATTACAATAGACGCAGCCAAACAATTTATAGCTACCTCAGATGAAGCAAGGAAAGCATATGCTTCATGGAAAGCAGAGTTTTGGTTAGAAGTCACTGAGGGTATTCGAGATGCATATATTCAAAAGACCCTTCCTGCTTATGAAAAAATTGATGCACTTAAAGCAAAGACAACCGGTAATGAAAATGAATCTGCAACTGATAAGCGTCTGGACAATATAGCCATATTATTTGATGAAATCCGTATTCGACTTAACTCAGAGCAAAGCTTATTCGATATAGTTGATGATCTAACCACAAGAGATTCTAAGCAGCGTGAAAGTGGTGTAAATGGTGTAAAGCTATTAACGGGACATGCATCGAAAGGTTTGGAAGCAAAGGTCTGCTTTATTGTCGGCTGTGATAATGCAATTTGGAAGCGTGGACTCGACCCTCTAACAGCCAAGGAACTCGATGAGGCTGCACGGTTATACTACGTAATGGCCACTCGGTCGAAAGTGAAGAATTACTTAACTACTTCATCATCACGCTTTATGTTTGATAAGACGGTAAAATCAGCGCCGTTCCCTATGATTGCCCAACATATAGCTGACAGCATTAGCGCTGGGGTTATGATCACTGAAGAACACGGTAAATCGTTGTTTCAATCAGATTTTTCATCTCAAACGACGTCCCAATCGAGCAATAGTACTCTCAATGTTATTGCTCCATCTGGAGCCAATAAGACAACTACATCTAAATTGGGTTCTCGGCTAAAAGAATCATTTAAGCGAACTGAAAATAAGGCTCAAACCCAAATGTCAACTTTCAATCCATAATATAAGGAATAGTTATGTTATTTTTATCAACAGATATTGAGCATGCAACACGAGCTATTTCATCTATGAGAGGCATCAAAACATCAGCGAAATCAAATAAATCAAAAAAAAACCTTATGCAATGAAGATACTTTAAGAATAAAAAGGAACATTGCTAACTCTAATCGCTGTAGGCAAGAGAAAGCGGATATTGAAGCTCTTTACAATGGTGAAGCCAGTTTTATTTCTTTTGGTCAGATACACCGGACCAAAAAGGATGTAAAAACTAGATATTAGAAAAGAGGTGAACTTCTTAGGTCGTGTGCCATATACTTAAGGCATGTTCATTAACACAGTATCTTTTTGTTTTCTCCTCCGTTACTGCCAATATGCACATACATCGATAATGTGGCTAGTCGGACGGTTTTACTATCGTTCGCATCTTCATTGCATCTCAAAACAAACCGTTTAATTCTGGAATCGATTATGGTTGAGTTTTTCCCTTTATTTCCACCAGTAACCCATTTGAAAGTAACTATGCCAGATGCTTCTAAGGTGCTTAGAAGCCTTTCTGCATGCAAAGCGACATCTGGGGTGTATACGACTTACGAGCATGTATTGGATTGTTTAGAGTCAGTATCAGGGACGCCCAACACTTACAACGCTATACGAGGCGATATTAATCTATTATTGAATTGGTCTTGGTTGGTTTTGGGAAAAGACATCGTAGAACTAACACTAAAGGATATGAATTCATTTATAGATTTTTGTAATGATCCTCCAAATCACCTTATATCTACTTTCAGCGCAGGGCTTTTAGATAAATCAAAGAGTGACGATCAGTTGATTGTTGTTAATGAACAATGGCGTCCATTCGTTAATAGAAACCATCCAAGGCAATATAAACGTACGGAGGGTAGTTTGAAGACACAACTTTCGAATTTATCATTCGTCTTCGTATACCTAGAAGATATCGAATATAGCTTTAGGAATTCTGCAGCAGTAGCAATGCGAAGATTGACATCTTCCGTAAAAGTGGCCTTGAAGCATGAACGAAGAGAAGTCGGGCATAAAGGTATGAGTGCTTTACAGGTTTCACACTTGCTTTCAACGGTAGAACGAATAGCTAAAGAGAATCCGGATAAATACGAGCGTTCGCGTTTAATCATCTATCTGATGTTGTTTTGCTATCCTAGGATAAGTGAAGTTTCTGCAAGGCCGGCATATTCACCCGTATTTGGTGATTTTGAAATGCATCGCGACCTTAATGATCAAGTTTATTACACTTATTTTATCCCTAATAGCAAGGGAGGTAAAACACGAAAGGTGATTTGTCCTCCTTTACTGATCGATGCTCTTTTGCGTTATAGGAAGCATAGAGGGTTAGGTGATGGATTTCCGTTACCGGATGATCATTCGCCTATGTTCGTAAGGCACCGAGCCGCAACTAATGGTAGAGAAAAGGATATCGTGGATGCAAATCTTGGAATTAGTCAAATAGGGGAGTTAATTCAAGAGGTATTTGAGTTGGTTGCTGATAGTTTGATGGCTGGTGGTTATCCATTGGATGCTGAGTTAATGAGGAAGCTTACACCACACTCATTACGGCATACCGGTATTCAAATTGACTTGGCATCAGGGCGTAATCCTCGTCACGTTATGTTGGATGCTGGACACTCTTCAGAACAAACATTAGCGATTTATGAGAGTCAACGAACGGCAAGTCGTTATCAGTCCATTGATTTAAAGAATAAATTTTTACAGAGAATGCTAAAGCCGATCACGCTATCTAGTTAAGTTAATTGTTAATAGTATCATTACTATATTGTTATTTATGGAATGGAAGTCCCCTAAGTTTAATTTGGAAGTTTTGTTAGATTAAATTGATAAAAATTCACAGAAACCATGTTTACAATTGCGTACATGCGCATTACTATCAACTTGTCTCAAGGTTGCATATACGTAAATTTTATTATGAGATTCATGTTTATTCAGCGAACTAATGTGAATTTTACGTCAAAAGTGTATCAAAAGTGATACTCAGCACAACTAAGCTATACTTATGTTTAATTTGGAAGCATTTTGTATTTATATGCCTAAGAGATATAAAACTTCCAAATTAAAAGTAATATTGAACAGTAAGAGGAGTTGTGATATGAGCATAGAGTCGTTGAAAACAAAAAGTACAAGCACAACGGACCCGGTAGCACTTGCAAAGCTCCAAAAGAACCTAGAAAGGATAATCGGTTTATCTAAGGGTTCTAGAGATATCAAAGAATGCGTTAGCGGAGAGGTCCATAACAAACCTGATTATCAAGTTAATCCAGGCTTTACATTTAAGCCATAGAATATTTAACGCGACTTTAATGTGACAAGATTCAACGGTTAGGAGCTAATTACTCCTCTAATTAGCCCATTGTGTGAGAGGTTTTGGTCCTGTTGAAGCTTTATCAATGAATGTAGACAGCGCCCGACCAGTCTAAATCATTGTTTTCTCTATCCCCATGTAAACCTTTACTCGATGAAGACTCACTTGGCGCTCCGATAAAAACTGAATGTCCACCTACCGATATTGCAGTGCTAAAAAGATCGCCTGATGTCGGGTTTGTTCCCCCTTCCGGTTTTGGCTTTGTTGCAGGCTGTGTTGGGGAGGGTTTTTCTCCCGATGGTGCGGTAGATTCACCTGAGCAACCACTAATTGTGGCGAAGGCGACAATCGCGATTAATGTTCGTTTAAGGTTGAGCATAATGCTTCTCTTTAAGTTGTTCGATTTTTAGGGGAGATTTAAGTATCCAAGACTTCATTGCAATACTTAGGGATTAGTACTTTCTGTTCATTGTGAACCTCTTCGACTTGGCAAATCGGTTCACTGGTGATCTTGCTCCACCCCCATCCAAGTAGAATGGAGAGTAAAATTGCGCTAATAGGCTCGATATATAATTTCATAATCGCTCTTTTAATTAGTAAGTGGATAGGACTTATTTAACTGCTTGAAATGAAGTATTACCTTCATGGATTAAACTGATGTAATGCATTTAATAATTGGGGGGGCATTTTTTTTGAGAACATGGAAAGCATCGATGTGCCGGATACGATTGCACTATTTTTCAATTGTACACGCCCTTTTCGGAATGGTGTTTTACCCGTATGTATGAAGAAACCACAGGTTTGATTTACTTGACATACTTTGTCGAAATTTAAAGCATGGGATGACTGTATTGGCCCCGAATACCTTTTCGCTTGAATAAGGTGCCACTTACCTTTGATTTTTACCTTACCGTCTATTCCACCGTCGTTACTGTATTTTGTACCTCTAGAAATTGTGTAACCATGATACTCAAGAGCTGTAAGAATCATTTCTTCAAAGACATACGGATTAACTTTTCTCAAATAAGCTAGTTTTTCTGAGTCGTTCATGTACACGACTTCTTTGAATAGCCGCTTCGAAACATTGACATTGACTTTGTGTTTTGACCTTCCTTTTGTCAGCCATACGTAGCAGAAGAAAAATACGACTAAGTAAAAGACAACGGCAGCGACATACAAGTACATGCCTAACTGATTGATATCGGGAATAAAACCACTATCATTTTGTAAGTTTAATTGAAAGTCCATATTGAAAAACTCCATATTCATCTTCAACAAGGATATGACTTTTGTGACAATCGTTCAATTAAAATGGTATGTGTAAATTATCTTTTTCCCCACTTGCGTAGTTCTGTTTAATTCCAACTCTCCTTTTTGTTGAATATTCCAATCTCATCGCTCATCATAAGGGCTGTATGCATAAACAGTACTTATCTATGAATTTTTTCCCTATTACCGTTGACGCCTCTATTACCAACTTTGAAAGTCCCGCACTTGATTATGCTGAGTCAAATATAAGTATCGATGAACTGTTAATTGATGATCCGAACTCGATGTTTTTTGTTCGTGTCAGTGGTGACTCAATGCAGGGTCTTCGGATATTTGAATCGGATATTCTTGTCGTCAATAGAAAGCGCCTACCAGAACATTTAAGCATCGTTGTGGCGAATTATAACGGTGCATTTGTCGTCAAAAGGTTGAATAGACACATCCCTGCCCTTGTCTCTATCGATTATTTCGGTCGTGAAAGCGTTGTGCCAATAACAGAAGACGATACCTTGCAAATTGAGGGGGTGGTCACATCTACAATTCGCGCCCTTGTTCCTGAAGGTTTCAGGCTTTAATGATGAAGTATTATTTGATGATTGATGCAAATCGATTCTATGCCAACGCAGAGTTAATCTACCGTCCAGACTTACGAGGCAAACCCATAATTGTGTTATCTAATGGTGATAGTTCTATCGTTGCATTAAACCGCCAAGCCAGTGATTTAGGTTTCAAACGTATGTCTTATTACTCTGAAATAAAGGGGCTGGCAGAGGCAAAAGGAGTCAATGTTTTTAGCTCAAATTACTCACTGTACAATAGCGTTAGTAAAGCCTTTATGTCCGTTGCTAGTGAGTTCGCAAATGAACAGTTTATTTATTCAATTGATGAATGCTGGCTAACGATAGATACTTTATCTGAAAGCGAAATAATAGAGCACGCTAAGATAATACGACGAGAAATATGGAGGCGAACACGAGTGCCAGTGTCTATCGGAATCGCTAAGACAATGACACTATCAAAATGCGCGTCGCGGTTAGCCAAGTCCAATTCGGATGGAGTATTCTTGTTAATAGGGCCTAATAGATCGTTGGTTGACCTCTCCGCAAACGATGTTTGGGGAATAGGCGTACGTAGAGCAAACCAATTAGAACATTCTGGGGTTAGGACTGCTTTAGCCTTATCGAAACAGTGTCCTACTCGCATCAGGAAGGAGTTTAATATCGATGTAGAGAAAACCGTTCGAGAATTAAATAACGAACCTTGTTTTTCCTGGTACGAATCGCGTCCAGACAAAAAGCAAATCTTCTCAACTCGAACGGTGTCACCTAGATTGGCCGGTTTAATAAACGTAAAGCGAGCCGCTTGCGAACTACTAAATTTAGCCTCTCTTAAGGCCAGAAATCAACAATCAAAGATAAAAACGATTACTGTTCATATAGGAACTTCCTCAGACACATGGAAGCCATATTTCAAGCGAAATCTACATCACTTTGATTACGCCACCAGCGACTTGATTATCTTATCTAAAGTCGTTAATTTTCTGGTTGATTCGATGTACGTCCCTGGTACAGAAATTTCAAAAGTGGGGGTAGGTTTTCTTGCTTTGGAAAGTAAGCGTAATGAGCAGCTTGATTTATTTGGTACTGAGGACCGCGATACATTTATGGGACTTTTCGACCAAATTAATCGAAGGTTTGGTAAGAACACTGTCTTTCTTGCGAATACCGGTATCGATAAGGCCAAGGTAGAAAGACAATTCCTATCAAAAAGCCCAACAACACGTTGGAGAGATATCGTAGTCGTGAAAGCATAATAGCCAAACAACTGATTCATAAAGCTTGGTATTAACAATACGAAATGTCATAATTCATACGTACGTAATATTGGAAGCGATTTATGAATAATGCAGTCAGGGTGTATTCTTTGTTAGTTTCTCTAGGAAGCATACATACCAATACAATCAGGAATTTGACTAAAGAACTATTAGAGTTAAGCGAACTCATCCCTCCACGATTTGATTTTTTAGATAAACGTCAAGATATAACCCAGATGTTTAGTCCCACTCAAAAGCGATTAATTATTAAGTGCTTACTCGATACTGATGATCTAAGAAAACTAGACGGTCTTCTGGTTGAAGCCGAAAAAGCGTATGACATTATCGATCATAATGTTATTAGTTCTTTTAACAATAAAGAACCAGCGTCAAAGAATGACTCGACACCTATAGTGAAGAAATTGAAACCCAAGAAAGTGATGAAAAATAATTCATCTACCACAGTCGGCAAGGTTGGTCATCGATTTATTTCCAAAGGAAGAACCGCATACAAGATACACGTCCCCGACTCCTCAATTACTGTACAACACTTAAGCGTTGGATTTATCAAGCTTGGCGAGAAAGAAGCATTAAAGATAGCTATCAAAAAGCGCAATCAATTAGGGAAAAAGTTTTGGGGTAAACATTGGAAAAGGATTTTGGAAGATGAACTTTTATTAGGCCGGTTACCACGTAGCCTAGAGCCAACTTTGGTGTATAAGCCGACCCCGACCCTATCGGACCCCGATAAGAAAGAGTTATGTTATTTGACAAAGTGGAGGGTGTTGAATACCAATTCGGGCAAGTACCAATATAAAACCGTTGTGCGCTCAATTGGAAAGTACGGCAAGCTCTCTGCCTACATCCAAACCAAGTCTGCTTTGCTCGAAGCCTATAGCGATATATTACCTATTATTGAACATATTGGACGTTACTCCTTTGCTAAATTCAAATGATTCAGCAATGAAATTTAATGTTGTTGGTCATTATTTTTGGAGATGAAAAGTAGTTAGCTTACCTTCCCTTCTCATCTCGAAATCTATGATAGGTATCTTAACTAAGATTTGATGCTATTCTTCTGCCTTGGGACATATATCGCTTAAATTCGGTGCCTATCCATATGCCAACATGACGTGTAATTCCATTTCCGATCTGCTTAAAAGCCTCTGTGTCGCACACAGGAAAGACGAATGAATCTTCAAGGCCTTGCAATCTGGCGTACTCCCTAACTGTGTATGGACGCACATTGCGAGGAAAGTTGGTATCGACAACGAGCCTAGTTCCACGGTCTTTACCGTAGTGGGCTAGACAGCAGGGCGCAATGTCGCCTTTGCGCGGATCTGAGATAATCGGTAGATCACGGTAGCCACCATCAAGGCGGGTGTAAACTGACTTTGGAATGCTAATTTGTGGGTTTTTTTCCAATATAGATGCTAATGAAACGGGTTTGAGATTTTCAGGAGGTCTAAAATTGAAATACTTCTTGGTCGCTAAAATTACTAATCTATCTCTACGTTGCGGTACGAAGATAGATGATTCCACAGGGCAAAAAATCTGAACATAGTAGTCGCTCATTTTCGTCATGGCTTCCATGACTATTTTGAAGTATTTGAGTCCTACAACGTTCTCGACGGCGTAAAATTCTGGTCTTGCTATCGCTAAAAATCGTAATGCATGTAGATAGAGGTCATCACCAGTTTGTGTGCCGTGCAAATTCGCCATATTGGAATAACGGGTACACGGGTAAGAAAAAACCATGCCTTCGGATTTTGTTTGTTCAAGCACCAAAGTTTTGGTTATGTCAGTTTCAGAAATTTGGTGATCAAAGTTCGCGTTATACGTTTTAACGGCGTTAGCATCCATTTCAAATGATTGGTTGATCCGAACTCCAGCATCCACAATTCCCTTATCACCAAGGCCAGCTCCGCTAAAGAAACTTGTTATTGAATATTCGCTCATAAAAAAGGTACTCACTAATGTTATTTAGTCAGTACCTTAGCATTGGTTTTTCTGTTAATACGTCGGAATGTCGAAATTAAGCAGCGAAAGAGAACTTTCTGATCCTTGCTGCTTCTTGGCATACAGTTGTAATAAACTCTAAAACAAGTTGGTGGGCATCACGAATTTTTACTTCTGCGTATGTGTCATCAACTAAATTAGATTGAACGGCACTTACGAAGCTGTCGGAGGATAAGGCAGCTGCTCCCCACAAGGTTTTGCAACCACAGGCCAGTATAATATCGTAGTAACCTTCAAACTCGTCTATGTCTAAATCTAGAATAGACACTTTCTTGATTTTTTCGATTTGACTCATTATTTCCAAGGTACGTTTGTTTCTGAACTTGCTGGACCCTAACTGTTCAATTAGACATAAATGGACTTGGTTATTGACCTCCCTTGGCCACCCTTTTTGATGTGGGCCTATGGCTGGATAAATAGGTGTGCCAAAATACGTGAATTGCACTTCAAAATAGATACCCGTTGAAGAATGCACCAATATCGTAAATGGCAAGTCGACAGTAGCAATGTTTAAATTATTACTTCGTGACTTGGATGGCTCGTTAACCACGTAGACATTAAATTCTATGTTTTCTAAACCGACTCCCGATTGTTCAACCTGAATTGTCGAATACAATGTCTTCCATTGCTTTGCTATTTCGAGCTCTGCGCGATGCTTAGAGCGTTCCTCTGCCAATTCTACCTTATGTTCATCTTTGTTTTTCTTTTGCTTGTCGAGCCGCTTCTGGAGTGATTCAGGGTTCATCTTTCGAAGCGTTGCTTCTCTTTTACTTACATCATTCAGTTTTTTAATGGTTGCTGCTAATTTAGACTTTGTGTGTTCATGCTCTTTTATAGCATTGTTATTGGTCACCAGGCTTACGATCACATCATCTAAAATATCAGACTTCTGACAGCTACCTTCCTCGATGCCGAGTTTGTTTTTTAAACACAGTAAAAAATGGGATAAACGCTCAGACGCTTCTTTATTCGACGCTAAATTGTTCTCAAGTAGGCTGTACTTCTCTTTTAGAATCTGTAGTTCTGCTTGACTCTGAGAGAGGATTAATGTGCTTGAAGATAATTGTGTGTTAAGTTCGGATATCTCAGTTATCAGTGAACTGTCTGCTTGGTTTTGAAGAGTGATAGGGTCGGTCAGTTTGTTAATTGTATCATTGTGCTGAACGTTGAGCGTTTGCATTGTTTTGTATAACGAAGTCACACCATTAATGATCGACAAATCAGCTAAGAAGTCTTTTTTCATTTCATCACTAATCGAACCTTCTTTAGATGTTAGCTTGAATGTAGAGACAGCTTGCTTCGTAGAGTTACACAGAAATGCCATGTGGCCATCCATTTCATTTTGGCAAAATTCCTTAGAAATTATGCTTTCGCACAGTACTGAAAGAATAGTCATCAATGGATATCGAGTCATGTTGAAGTCAGCGTTGATTAGGGCTGACTCGATAACGGATTGGTTTGCAGTTATTACAAGTGATTTGTTCATGTAAGCCTCTGTATAAATATAAATTACGTACCATTAAGTCCCAGGTAAATGATTCACTCTGCACTTCTTATGTTTTTTTCCATTTCTTCGTTTTCCATAACTTCACGTAAATAAACCAATACCATTTGAGTTGATTTCCAATCACCTATTGGCTGAATTTGATCTATTCTCAATTTGTTTATTACATATTCGTCCACCACCCGACCAATTCGACCACTATGACCAGTCCAGTTCGGCTTGTTATACACTGAAATGTCAGCTTCTAAATTTTCAGAATTTAGTTGAGTAAAAATCTGAAATAGCGACGATAAATTGCGGTCTATAGTTGTTCCCGTTGGAGGTGTGCTTGGCGATAACGCAACTAAACCTTCGCTTATATTACTGAAAACGAAATCGGTACTGTGCAAAATGGGTGTCACACGAGTCAGGTACGATTTAAGAGTGACAGCGTAACGACCAGTGACAAATTTAGACTTTACGTCAACCCCTGTTTTACTTCGGGTTCGTAGTACTTTAAATGCTACATCACCATTTTCATCAAAAGTTTCTATTAGGTCCTTAAGTTTTATACGACAAATTTCATCTTCACGTAAACAAGTCGAATAAAGCGTACTCGCAATCGCTAAATACTTTCGCTGCTTGAGTGATACTCTGGCCCTGATTTTTAAGTCTAAATTGTCAAAGTGGTCAAATAATGCATTTAAGTGAACAGCCCTCAACGGCGTTGCTTGATTTTGTGTATAGGAATTCCCAGTTAACTCAACGTAATCGAGCTTTAGGGATTTAGTTATTGCTTTTACATCCGGTGAGCGCAGTGGGTTATACACCTCCAAGTAATCATAAATGTATCTCAATTGGTTGCGGTGTTGATTAATGGTCGCAATCGATTTATCGAGCGCAATTAGGTGCATCAAATACAGTTCTACCGCATTACTGTTCGGCTGCGGAAACGCATAAATCCCCCGATCTACGCAAAATTTAGCCCATGCTCTTAATACACTAGCAAGTTGTTGAGTTGTAGATTTGGATAAGCCACCACGATCCTTGTTGAACTTGTTTGCTCGAATAACAATGAAGTCAGCGTTTTCCGATAATGGATCTATTAGCTCAATTAAATCAGGGAAATTAACTTGAAATCGACCTAATTTAGATTGACGCTGTTTCCATTTACTCATGACATCATAATCATCTTCTCTAAGAGCAATTCCTTGAGAAGATGATTTAACAGGTAAAGTGGTGACTTTATTTTTGCTCATACAAATAGCTCGTTATGACGACTTTTGGGTGGAATGGTTATGGTTTATTTTAACGAAATTGCATTCTCTCACAGCATTAACGCCAACTTCTTTTTCAGTTCGTAAGTTGCTAAAGTTAAAGGATGTTGAAGCGTGTATAAAGACATCCGCCCCACTATCGACAAAAACCTCTATGTGAACAGGCTGCAAATCAAAGCTTAATGGGTCTAAATCGAAATTCATCATAGGATAATGATCAATGACGGATTGGCAGTCACTATTAAACTCTACGTGAATGTAGTTTGTATTGTGATAGTTAATAAGTTGAGTGCTGATCGCTTCAAAGTAAAAGTCTTGGCCTTTGGCGTTCGACACTCGTAAACCGTGTATCTTTGAACTTAGGATCTGATTTAGTACTTTTAAATCAACGGCATTAATCCTAATGGACATCAAGCTTATAATTATCGGCATAAAGCCAGTTTGTTGAGCTGTCAGCATAACGCGATCCTCTTTATGATCTAGTCTTTTATGTTTCTTCAGATTTCACTTGCCAGATAAGTCAAAACTTAAAGAAATAGAGGCAAAGCAATTTTGACAGCCTGGCCCATGCATCATGCTTCTCGTCTTTGTCATGCTTTATATTGACGATTTTCTTAGCCCCATTAACGATGATAATCATGGGTTCGCCTACACCTTTAGCTTTGGGAACCGTGATCGCAATGAAATTTAACCCTGCCACAGTCGTCATATTGCGAAGTTCGTAATTGGTTGATGGCATAGAATTTGACATGACTAAGTTGAAATCCGAGTTAACTTTATCGAGTAGCATGATGACCGCCTTAATTATTGATTGGCAATTAGTTCAATTACCTTGTTTCGAGCTTCTAACTCTGTAAATCCATGTTCATACATCAATTTTGCTGCTTTAGCGGATTCTTCTGATGTCGAATTCATTTCAAGGAAACCTTCTAGTGGGTAGCCGATCAGTTGAGCGAACTGTTCATAATCTTCTACATATTCACACGGACTTAACCCACGGTATAAATCATTGAATGTGAGCCCATTTGGGTTGTTGTCTAGTAGGTAGGTTACGATTGCATTCTCTTTAAAAATGAGCCCTCGCTTCTCATCTACTAATAGTGGTTGAATTGGTCGAGGCGTAAGGTGGAAGGTTCTGTACCATTCGGTGCCTTCATTAGCCTCAAGTTGAATTTTATTTCGAATTTGGATGTAACGAGACTTCGATAGTGTAGGAACTTCTTTAGCATCTGGAGAAAACCCAAATTCAACACACTGTTTAAAAGTGCATCCCAATAGCTGACAAAATTGTTCTTTGTCAGATATTGGGAATTCCATTGCCATCAAGTTTGAAATGGCAGGAATGCCACAATTTTCAAACAAGTACTTCACGACCTATTGGCACTGTAAGCGAGCTTTTGAGATTGAGCGCGAGGCGCTTGAGGGTTAAACGGATGCAGAGGTTGTATAGGTTGTTTAGTAGCCATAGTTGTTCCTAAAATTAAAGTTGGTTGCTAGAAATTAGTACAGGGTGCCAAATGCCGCTTCCGTGGCCACACTCAACACCCATAGTGCTGTCAGGGACGATGATCGTGTGTGTTAGTGCTTCTGTCTGGACAAGGCGCTTAGCTGCGAGTCGTTCTGCTAGAGAGATTTCGGTAAGGTTGTCACCAGTTAGTGAAATGCAGCCTTTAAAATGCTCTGTCAACGATTCAACGATTTGTGCATGTAGTGGCAGTGTAATGTTTGTATCACCCCATTGAATTTGACTATTTTCAACAAAGACAAAGCCGGCAAACCATAGCTTACCGCCCCCTAATTCAATTGCTTCATTCGACTGAGGGATAACCAGTGTGTAATTGATGGCGCTTTTTTGCTGTTCATCAATAATGGCGCCCATAGCTTTGTTAGACACTCTCGCTACACTGTCACCAATTAGCTTGGAGATGCCTTCAAACTCCTTTTGTAGACTCAAAACTTCTGCAATTGTTGATTGGGGATAACTCATCATTAATACCTTTTGATCATCGTAAGTTTCTGTTTTGCAATCGGCTATTTCATTACGAATGCATAAATGAAAGCCAACCCAGTGGAAGGGTCATCTCTGCATTCATTTGCCGACAAGCGAAATAGAACGTTATCGTATTTGTCTAGCAGACGGATATCTTTCCCATTTTCGGCAATCGCCAATACATTCATGGTGCGACACAAAAATCGGTAGTCGCCGCTTTCAGGGGCATTGATTGGTAGTGGGATTGATTGAATAAAATCAGCGATTCCTTCCGCCCCTCTCTCAAGATTAGAGATGCTGATTGAAGCCTCTTTGACTTCTTCCCAGATATTGAACTTGAAAAATAACGAACTGAAAGCAAAAGTGTATATCGATGGGTTTGCGACGCCTTCTGGAATGATTTCGAAATAATGGTTTTCATTTTCCGATTGATAAATTGGACTCTTTAGCATTCTCTTACTCCTTACTGTTTATATATACAGCTTACACTCATAATAAAACTAACGCAATGCGTTTTTATTATAATAAGTTGAAATGTAAACACTCGGAATCCCCTATCCATTTAAAATCAATTAACTTGCTGTCATCATGAATTATTTAGCTTGTAATTTAACGAATTCTTTTGTACTTCTGTTTTTGGTGGAGCAATAAGAAAAGTGCAATATCCTAATGGAAATTGCACAGTTTATTGCCGAACAAGTTTAACTGCGCTTAGGGAGGGGTCGGCAAGCTCGCATTGCTTCTTTGTTTTGCTATTTCATAAGTTAGCTCTTTCTATTTCCGACTACTCGCATCCGTAAGGAGCGTATAAATGTTTAGCAATGTTTTTATAGGATCGACTTCCCACTCTTTTGCGGTCGTCGTGATTGTATTAATGCCGGAACTACTAACTTCCAACTTCGAATACCCTCGCCCTTTCCTGTCAAAAGTTAAGAAGTCTACACTTCTTGTGGTAATAGAAATCATATCGCTCTTTCGATCATCAAGTCCCAGGCCTATTTCTAGCGCATTAGTGAATTGAATCATTCCATCTACACCGCGACTTAAATCTTCAACGGATAGATAGGCGCTCGGTTTGTCTATTCCAATAAAGTTCAGTTCAATTTGGTCGATCTGTTTTTTACCGAAGACCTCCGATTCATGACGTACCACTTCGAACTGATGTACAACACATCCCGACATTAGATATGGGTACATTAAAGGTTCACGATAGCTCATTGAATTCCCTCTTAAGTTAACTGCGGATTCCATGCTGCTTTATAATCCACATGAAACATAATCGTTGTAATACACTAACATTCAATTGATGAATTATAGTTTGCAGTATGCATTATAAACATAATAAAATCGTTATGCACGATTTTATTATGTTTCTTTTTACCATCTTTCCCCAAATTGAAATTTACTTTAGACGAACAGCTTACTGGGTGTATGAATTGTCGAGCTTAAGTACTGACAGTATTTCCAATATTAGGATAATTGGTCGGGCATGGTTGATTAATTTAACAGTTACAGCGTCACTCTAGGCTGTGTATAGCTGGTGGTTTTTTAAGGAAAAACCTCGAACATACCGAGGTTTTTCCTTATGTCATTTTAGAGATCAGTATTTAGTATGAAGGTCTACAAAGGTTGGAGTTTGAGCAGTGCATTAAAGGCTTTCAAATTGAGTCACAACGTTGTATTTGGCTAATTGCTCATATGTCATTGGAGCTATTTTTTCATGAGGAATGCTAAATGTTACATCAATCAATTTTTCTATTTCGGATATTGGTCTACTTCCTTTCTCTTTGTAAGAGAGGAGTAAATTCATTATTTGATCTTTTGATCTTTTATCTGTGAATGTGTAAACACAAAAGCCACAAACTCCAATTGTTGATTGAGATGAATGGTAAAGAAATTCTGTGGATTTACCAAGCATTATACGTTCGTTTCCAGACATATAAGTAAACGGACACATAGAGGCACATATAGTGGCTTCATTAGATTCAGATAATTCTGACGTTAGTTCTCCCGCTACATAATAAGCATCAGCAACACACGTATTTATTTTGTTGTTAGCAATTTCAGTTCCAAGGTATATCCCAAATGAATTTTCACCGCCTGGCGAATCGAAGCAAATATATTCAACATCCCCAAAAGTTAAATTATTTTCAAGAAAAAAGTCTTCCAGTACCTCTTTTGAGAAAATGGTAAATTGACCTTGCAGAAGAAGCACTCCGTCTATGCAGTCTCCCTCTAAAGAGCACGCTTGCGCGATAGATGCAGTCATAGGTTTTAACCCATGCCGAGTTATTTCTGGTTCTGTGTTGGCTCTTTGATAACACCAAGCAAATAATATGGCGATCACAACAAGCAATAGTTTTACTTTTTGGAATGGTTTCAGTGACATCATTACGTTTTACTCTCATATTTTAGAAGTTCGTTTCAATTCAATCGCTTACTCGTTACTTGGCTTCAAGTTGCCCATTGATAGCATGTAGTGAAATTACGTTCATCAAATCGGTTTTAGCATCTTCTTTCAATAGTTCAAGCAATTGCGTTATGACATCATCACTCATAGGTTGCTCTAACATTGCGTGACCATTTTCAATGAACCTTTTTAATGTGTTTAAACACTCAGTAGTCACGTCACCATTAGGAACATAAATAAATTTGTCTAACTTTAGTTGCTCATCTAATAGCCATTCGTCTACATCATCTGGCATAAATTCATATGCAGACTTTGTTTCAGAGCCCACATAACAAAACAACTGCGACAGAGGGCGATCCCAACCGCACACAATGATATCTCTCGTTGTATCATTTCTATCAAACTGCATAATTCTCTGTGACATTATTCCATCCTTAAAATTTATCTGTTTGGTCAAATATATCTGCTATCGGAACTTACTCATAAGACTTTCCTTATAAGCTAGGTTTCTTAAATAACCCCCAATAAATGCTGATAAATTGAACCATGCCTTTGGCGAAACTCCATTACCTAGCATTCGATGGACGTGTGAGGTGTTTCCTCGTTTACTCACCAAACTGTGATTACCGGCACCTACTTTCTCAAGGACACGCCATAATTGGTCCGGGATACCTCGGATTCTAGAATGTTCCAAATTGGAAATTAAACGCTGTAGTCCGTTTTCTTCATAATTATCATGCGCCACCATCGGAGATCCTATTCTGGGTGATGCGTATCCCGCCGTGAGCGTTGCTACTTTGTCTTCATCGCCAATTAGAAGGTTGTGCTTAAAATTAAGCCTGGTATCGTTTGACTTCTTAGTTACGTGTTCCATTAGGCTCCATTTATCGCTGTTATCTGCAATATCATCCCTAATCGAATTGAATGTTGAGCGTTCGATATCAGATGGAGGGTAAAATTGATCTAAAGGGAGTTCTGGTAAACCTTTTGATATGAGTACTGCGCAAGCTCTTCTCCTTTCCTCAAAGTCACCGTTATCGTAGCCATTAATTTTTGTGGTTTGCAGTCTATAGCCTAAGAAGTCAAATTCTCGTTCCATTAGTGAAAGTGTTTGACTCTTAATAAATGGTACGGAATTTTCTAGAATAATTAAGGCAGGATTTAGCTTCTTAATGATGCCGATTAGTGGGATAAATAGTGTTCCTGCTTCTGGGTGATCTAAGTCCCTTCTGCTCGCGGGACAAAGCGTAGATTGCCCTACGCACGGATACCCTACTTCTGCTACGTGAACCGATTTAAGTTGATCTACGTCTATATCTCGTATATCAACTCCATATGCTTGTGCATCTTCTGTCGGAGTGTTCCAAATGGGATTCCCTTCTATTTGAATATTCATGGCCAAGGTATCAGAATCAATTGAGAGAGCTATTTCTGATTCAATTAACTGAGATTGTAACCCTTTCTTTATTTGGTATGACAGAGTACCAATACCGGAGAATATAGAGGCGAATCTGAGCGGAATCTCATTCAATAGACTTTTGATAAGGGCTGCTTCTCGGATCATGCGCTTTAGCTCTACCAAAGCCACTTCAATATAAATTATTCCCTGCTTGAACGTAACATTGACCTTTGAAACGCCATTTAGAACAGCACCGACCATCTTAGACCTGATTTCTACCAGTTCACCCCTGTTGGTCTTGTTTACGCTCTTGGTACCATCGTTGCAAAGGGTAAGTTTTAAAGCATGTTTCCTTTCAGTGATTGAGAATTGAGCCCCAGCTACATAACCATTTTGTCGAAGGATTTTTGAGTTTTTTATATAAATTCGGCCCACACCGTTTGCAATATGTTTTACCGAATATGTTTCTCTTGTTATCACGCGTATCGACTCTCGTTAAATTAATTCTTAATTTACAATACCACTCGAAATGTCGCGAATACGGCGTTTTTCTAACAATTAATTACATAATAGCTACCTGTTCTTATGAATCAGTTTCAACTTCAGACTTCACCACAGACCTTCTTTTTCGATATACACGAATTAGAGCGTACTCGTTGAGCGGCGCTAAACTAAATCCTGAACGTTCTCTCAATTTTGACACTGGCACTTTGGTTAGTTTCATTATTTTTTCCACCGTACATATGACTCGCCTACAAGAGTAACAAAGGTATCAAATGCTCCTTTGTCGCTTACACTTTCTGTGTTGTTGCTTCCTAAGTTGTAGTAAAGAGTTTCCTGTGCGCCAATGGTCGATTGATCGATAACTTCAGGAAGCATGAAAACTGGAAAGTTAGGATTGCCACTTTCCTTGCCGACTACGATGACTACCATTGAAGAATTAGATTTAAAATCGGCACTGTAAGAATTATCAAGTGTTACGGCTGGTGTATTTGCCAAAATATCCGATACATCCAAATAAAGCGGAGATGACGGGTCATTCAAATCAACACCGAAGCCAATCTTGTTCTTAACGTCCAGAAACTCTTGTCCTAGGAAGGTTTCGATAAATTTCGTTTTGTTTCTGGCGAAATGTTCAATTTTGTATCGATCATTCCTAGCAATGCTACTGAGGGTTCCTGCCTCTCTATTAAGTTTTTTTAGGCTTCCATATACTTTATCTAATTGTTTCTTTTCATGGTGAATGCTTTGTTTAATTTCATCTATTTCTGCTAAGTATGTACCATTGTAAGCGGGGCTACTGTTAGTAAGTTTAAATCGGTGACCGATGTAGTCGATGAATCCTTTTTGGTACGCTTTGTTCATCGCTATATCGAACTTCACACCTGGCGGGAGGGATTTTACAAAGCAAAGATCACCTATATAGACACGGTACTTGTACTTACCACTGTACCTATTGCAGTTATTATTTATAGCTGCAAATACGTTGTGGTGTTCATAAGCTACATCTTTAGCCTTAAAAATGGCCCCAGCACGTAATTGGAACCCCCTAACCTTACGCTCTAATTCTTGTTTTAATTGAACAATGCGATATTTTGAATTGGCGATTTCATTTTGCACTACTTCAGTTTTCTTGCCTTCAATTTTGTCGAGAGCAACATACTTATCTATATGACTTTCTATTTTCTGTAATTGGCTTTGAGAATGTTCAGAGGCAATGGAAAGTCCTGATAGTTCCTCGTTAAAGGACTTCATCGCTTCGTTGTATCTAAAATTTTGCATTAAATCAGATAAGTTTTGATCGTAATAATTACGCAATCGTACCGAGTTTAGAGATGGTAGGTATTCATTAATGGTGCGCAAATCTGCCGAGTCGAGTGCCTGGTTAACAAGCAGCATATCTGTGTATACCGTAGTGATTTTTGAAAATGTTTGGGTGTCGAGATAAAAAACACTGAAATCACTAGGGTTCATTTCAGCAAGAAGTTTTTTTGTAGCCTGGTCACTAATTGAAACCGAGATAGTAGACGGCCCACTACTGAAGCAACCAGTCAACATAAGTGTCACAACGCACGCGGATACTTTATTCATTTTGTATTTGTAATCCATTGCTCTACTGCCTGCTCTAAAATCTAAACTCACTTAAAAATAGTGGCGCTCCACCTTTCCCAGTGTTCAAGTTGATTGGGTACAGCTTTACGAGGTCATCTGGGTTTTGTTGCTTATATCTTGCTACTAGAAGTTCATTAGTCGTTTTGTTGTACATCACGAATGAACTCTTATTTGGATTAAAGCCGTACAATTTAGAAAATTGATTGGTTACTCTCGCAAGTTTTGCTTTTGAGATAAATGGAATTACGACATCTTCACATTTAACGGAACGTTCTTTGTCCCCATTACCTATTGTGCAGGTAAACCATTTACGATAAAGGGTATGATGTCTAAGTGATTGTAGGTTGTCGTACAGCTTGTAAAGATCTGCGCTGCTTTGTCCATTTAGTTTATGGCTGAACAGCATGATATTCATACCTAAGAGATCTCGTCTTGCGGTTTTCTCTTTGAAGCGCCCGGGTATTTGACCAAAAGAATTAATATATGAGTTGACCCATTTCTCTGATAAGGAAGTCATTCTATTGTAATTTTTAACCAATCCCTTACCGTTAACCATATTTCCTATTTCCGCCAATTCGCGTTGTACAGTAGTTCTGGATTCAGGTGAGGTATCGTAGATATCGAAAACAACAGTTTGTTTCCACCGGCTATCGGGAAATTTATTGTAATCAACACTTTCCTGAAACTCCCAATGCCCCCTAGAAACCCAGTCTCCAGCATTGCAGATGGCGGGTAAAAACGGGAGTGCGAGTGTTAACCCAAGTATCAATTTTGAAAACTTGCTATTCATCATTAATTCCTCTTTAACTAATTTCAAAACCGCCACTTTCGTCCATAGCGTCAAACATGGAGAAAAGATTCGGAATAAGTAGATTGAGAGCTTCCAATCTAATGCGGATCGATTGCTTGGCTAAATGCAATAAATCGCCATCTTCTACTTCATACTCTAACATCTCAATAACTGCATCTTTATCGTACTTTATGCTAGTTAGAGCTTGTGTGTTACTGATAGAAAATTTAATGGCTTTTTTGAATTCAAATTCAGCACTGGTGACTTGTTTGCATTTATCTACATTCGTTTCAAGTTCAGAAGATGCTAAATCTTGCCCCGTGTATCGAGCGATAGCTTTTTCATTGACCAAGCTAGCTTTATCTCCTAAATCAAAGTCTTCAGCAATCTTGTTAGGCACTTTTATGAATTCGGTTAAGTTTTCCTCCATGACTGGCGAAAACGGTTTTGCTTGAAGGGAAATACCTGCAGACATAAGTAAAGAAGAAATTTCATCAATTTCTTTTTTAGAGCTGGTGGTCAACCAAATTTGTTGATTTTTGATATCAATGAACATCTCTATTTCATTGCGGCTCGGTAATGCTATTTTAGCTAACTCTGCTTCGATAACTTTCCTTTGATCACGTTCATCCTTACGCGTGACAGGGGCATCGCCATTACGCATCTCTTGCTTCCATATAGCTAACTTATGGCTGACATCATCTCGCTTAGCCTTTCTCTCCTGAATGACAATCATAGCGATAACAAATTCACCAACTTGAACCGCAAACTCCTCATGTTGATCAATATCCATAAAGGGGCGTTCAAAACCGCGAGTTTTCAAGATGGTTTCTGTTGTTTCAGGACATGAATTGTTTGAGGCAATCTTATTTATGTTAGGAAGCGTGTTATCCGATAAGTTATACGAAAACACACTGATTTTTTTTATAAGCACTGTTACGCCCTTATGTTCGGATTGTTTGTTTATAGTATATAACTTAATTTAAAATTTCATCCTAATTCCGCCGGATGCCGGGAAAAACCCATGTTAGATTGGGTGGAGAGTAAACGATTTATTAAAGGGGATAAAAGATGCTTAATGAAATCTTAGAGAAGCTTGGGGTAGATTGCTTAAAGCCATTGCAGAGAGATGTCATACAGCTAGTCGTCAAAGAACGGAAAAATGTTTTAGCCGCTTTATCTACAGGGTACGGAAAAAGCCTTTGCTTTCAGTTGCCGGCGTTACTCGACGACCAAGTTACGATTGTTATCAGCCCTTTGATATCCACCATTTCGGATCAAGTGACCACCATTAATAAGAAAATGGGTGAAGTCGTAGCTATGGCCTACCACAGTCAGCTTATAGAGTCAGAAAGAGAAGCCATTACTAAGAATTTAGAATCTGTTAAGCTCATCTATTGTTCACCTGAGTCGATTGCTCACACAGCACTTCTCTCAAGAGTATTGTCAAAACGTAAAGTAAGACGCATAGTGATTGATGAAGCTCATTTTGTTAAGCAATGGGGAGATAACTTTAGACCAGCTTTTAAAGCCTTCTCTGACACGATCCGCTCGCAGATCAAAAAACCTCAATTTTTAGCCTTAACCGCTACAGCATCACTCGCCACCATTGATACTTTAAATGAGGTGTTCGATTCTGATTTTACAGTTATTAGAGATAATCCAGTAAAAGCAAATATTGATTATACAATCTTGCAAGAATCTGGAGCACTAACACTTAGCGAGCTAGTCAGGTTAAACGGAGCTGCAGGAGACAGTAAAGCATCCAAGCTTCATAATTCGTGTGTTAAAGCAGTTAAGACAATGAAGCCTTATCTGGGTATCGATAAAACTCTGATATTTTGTGGTACACGAAAGCGCGTAGATGTCGTCTTTAAATTGTTAGAACTCTTAGGCTTAAATGTATACAAATATCATTCAGGCATGCTCCCTGAACAAAAGAAAACCCAATTTAGTGAATACGTACAATCTAATTCAGGGGTAATGGTTGCAACGAACGCATTTGGTGTTGGTATAGACATCTCAGATATTCGTCAATGTTTTCATGTAGACATCCCATTAAATGTAGATGCTTACTTGCAAGAAACGGGGCGAATTGGTCGCGATGGCCAACCTTCCAATGCCTATTTACTTCATTCTGAAGACAGCCATCATGTTGGAAATGTCCTTATTGAGATGTCTTATCCAAGTAGTAAGTCGGTCGCGCTGATGCTTCAATATTTAAAAGAGTATGCTGCATTTGAATCATCCATAGAGGTTGATTCCCCAGAACTCTATGAGCAAATTACGCCTTGGATCGTTGCTCACGCTGAGTATTCAACCGAATTAAGTGAAACGGTAATCAACGCCTGTCTAAGTTATTTAGTCCGAACGGGAATTGTGTACCTCGATGTTCAATCAGGTCAACCGTTCTACATTCTAATGCCTAATGTGAACTTTAGTTGTGAGGCTTATAACGAAGGAAAGGCACATGCCAAATTAGAGTTTAACTTGATGCAAGATTACATCGCCAAAAAAGGCACTAATGTCAATTACCTAACACAGTGCTATGCGGGGTTATAGTTACCATGAGGACGATGAAATGAGCATAGAACCTAAAAAACGGTGTTGTCAAATCTGTGAATTTGAGAAATCCGTAGGGAAATACTACCTCAGTAAAGAAGAAAGTGAACATTATGGCTGGTGGAGAGTCTGTTCTATCTGCGCTCAAATGGTATCTAGATTAGGTTCTGACGTCACCTACTATCGATACTCTCAAGAATACAAAAAAGAGTTAGAGGTGATGAAGCTTCCAATTAATGTCCTTGCTTGTGAACATGAGTGGGATAAACATTCTTTGGTTAGCGAAGTGGAACACAAAACAGACCTGATGTTTGACTGGATGCGCTGTAAACGGTGCAATGTCTACGGTAAGCGGTTTACGTTGGCACAATGCGAGATGGACGATTTAATGATGGAGATAGATATTAATTGCTCTCGGTAGAAGCCGAAATCCCACTGCGCGACCAACAAAGGAGCAGATCTTAATTCTACATATTAAAATCGGTGGAATACGTTAGGTCTTCTACATTCTCAACGTTTTGTAGACTCACTAATTCGGCAAGTTCTTTCCTGACTACGCGGAAATCCGCTTTCAATACTTTATCTAACTGGGATGGCTCAAGGTGCTCTTCTAAATGAAATCTGAATTTCAGTTGCCGCTCAAGTCCCAGGTTCATTTGGTCAAACAAGCAAAGTACGGGCTGTCCTGCTATGTATTTAACGCCAAAGTTATCTTCTTTTACGTCTGCGGCCATATTACCCAATGCCTGATGCTGATAAATACCATTTTGGAGTTCTTCAATGCACTCCATTAGTTCAGGTTCAGCTTCAAATTGATATCGAATTTCATCCCTCATATCATCAAGGTCAAGGAAGTCATAAATGCTGAAGAGAGATTCATCCAATAGAGATAAAGCTCGCCCTGCGACATAGCAGCGATCGTGATTGGTATCGACTAAATCTTGCTCTATAAGGAAGATGGGGTTCTTAATAAAATCGCTATCTTGAAAACAAACTACGTTATGAATGTCAGTTACATTATCCATTTTTTGATTTAAACAACGAGCTGCGTACACTCCTTCACTCAAACTTGTGGTGACCTTCAGAGCATGTCCGTTAGATAATTCAAAGCAGGTCCCAAAGCTACCAGAGTCCAATCTATCAACAATAACTACATCGAACTTGGATTTTAAGTAGTGATTAATTGAATCTTCTTGTGTGATCCTCATTTACACATCCTTTGTGTTGGAGATTGTCTATTGAACAACGCAGGTAAGTTCTTCCCTTACCGCCTCGTAGTAACGCATTGCTTCATAGTTTTCTAAGTCCATAAAGAAGTTCGGTTCTCTATCTGCAATCGTTATCATTTCTAATATATGGCCAGAAAGTATATGTGTAGATGGGCCATAAATGCCGACTCTTGGCTGTTTCTTGTAGAAAGCTTTAGTCACCTCAAGAATGTAGATTGGTGATTTAGTGTGTTGTGCAATAAAGCGAGCAACCATTCTTCGAATACAAGATGTCGGATATCCACTTTTGGCATCAATCAAATCATCTGTTAACTGTCTAGCAATGTCGAAATCTAGCGGTACTATGCGTGCAAATAGTTTGGGATATCTATTTTTAACCATAGTTTCAAATTCAAATTGCATTTGTTTATTCATACTCATAACAATACAGTTCCTTTTGTTAAGTACTTAGGTTGGAGAGTTTCACCACCTGGTTGTCTCTCAATCACTACAACTTCATTGGCAATCATGAATGACAAATGTCCGTCTACTGTTCTTTTAATGATGCCTGAGTTATCGTTCGTGTATTCTGATAAGGTCAGAATGATATTGTCGTAGCTTTGCCCTTGTTCAATTATAACCCTAGCTAGACTCCACAATCCTTTGATTTTGGCTGTTTCTTTAATCAAATTATCGAAATTTACATTCAACTTCACTGTGCTACCTATTTATATTTAGTTGTGCGCGTCGTGACGATAATGCGCGTAATAAATCTAGTACATCTTTCACGCTGATCTTATCTCTTTTCGCCACAACGTCGGCCACCAGCGTTAATAACTCAAAGCGAGCATCCTCATCAATTACGAAGGTAAGCTGTGTTTCTTTCCTCCCCTCACGCATAAAGATGAACAAACCGTTGTTCTGATTGCGTACTGTGAGCATTTTGTCATTGTTGCTGCCGTGATTACCAATCGACATTTCTTCTCGATACAAGAGCAACGTTTCTAATAGAACACTGACTTCCGACTCTTTTAGTTGAACCAAAATTTTGTTTTCGTAGTCGTTGTTGTCGCTCTCTCTAGGGATAAGCTCAATGGCTACTGTGATGATCTTTCTAGTGTTGTGTTGCTGTGACACTTGAGCACATACACCGTTATTGAAATACCGTTTAATGTTCATGTTATCCCTTACGCTACCAAAGTGAGGTCATCGAGATAAGCGAGCTGTTCTCTAGCGTGAATAGCAGAGCTTATTGCCTTTCGGTGGGTGTTCATCGCCACGAATGCATCAAACGCCGAATCAGTAACGGGCCATTTGGCCAAACACCGCTTTGCCACTTCCTTTTCGATATCTGCTTTCGTCGTGACTAACTCAGCAGCATCGCTTTGCTCTGTAATCCATTGTCCTAATTGCCAGCTGAACGTTTCCAACTCAAGGTTATATAGTTCTAGATGTATGGACTCTTCGAGTTCGTTGAAATTAGCTCGAATGTGTGCATGAATGTAATCCATAGGGATTTCGCTATTAAAAAAGGCTTCTGCAGTCTCTTTAGCGCAAATCAACGCTTGATCACTTTTCATTGTGTTCATGACTCCTTTTCTTGTGCTTTTTTGCATTTTTCAAGGTATTCATCGTCCGATAATCGTCGCTGCAACAAACCTAGTGGTTCGTAGAGCGTGTGGTATTTGTATTTTGATTTGTTGTTGTTCATTTTGGTTAGTGAGTTCGCTTTAAAATTGCCGAGAACGCATGGCTCAATAGGTTGATTACCAAAAATGATAAGTGGTAACCCAGGTCGATGCTTATCGCGCTTTCTTATCCCGTTTTCATTCACATAGCTCAAGTTGGCAAAAACATGAGCTCGGACATCGCTAATTTGGACGATTTGATCTTTTGCATTGTGACTCACTCTTTCATCAATCATATCGCTGACTGTAGACATACTGGTGTTGTCGTCATTGAACTTAGCTAAGATGTCGGGAATGTCTGCGTACTCACGAAATACCGCTTTTGTATTGGCCTCTGTCCAGTGAAGAGTAAATTTAACGGTATTGCTATCACCAATGATGAGTTGTCGCTGTACCGACCGAGAGCTCATTGATTGAAATTGTTCACGAAGAAATGTAGAGCGCTTTCTCATGTTCGGAAACATTTCCTTCAGCTGATCACCAAACTGCTCTTTTAGGGAATTAAGTCGTACGGCTTTTTCTTTCGCTGCAGCAACCAATTCATCCTTACCAGTTATCTGTAAAAAACCAATGAGTCGTGTTGGGTATGGCGAAGATTCCGAACGGTAGTGAGGCATAAGTACATTACGCAACGGTTCAATGATGTCTGAAATAGAATCGGCAGTCAGAGGATTAACTTCGACATGATCTTTGAGTTTTAACTTATCCGGCATTTGAAACCCAAATAACGGGGCCTGGATCAGTTCACACTTACTCAATGCGTCGAGTAAGTTAGGAATGGCCACAAGTTTTATTTCTTCATAGGTTTTGATAACCGGTACATCTTCTTGGAACTGACTCATATTCGACCCTCAATTGGTTACATACTAACGAGAGTATGACTTATAAACTTCAACAGTGCCAATGCTCGACCCGCCGGAGAAATGGAAGGAAGGAAGAAAAAGAAGAAAAGAAATAAATGTGCATCATTTTCAACAAATCCAAGTGATTAAGGCTTAATGCAAGGGTGAAGCGCCGATTAAAGCCCTCCTAGCATTGTTAGTATGTTACCAAATAAATGATTTACAATATACATTGTAAATCATTTTACTCGTTTCTGTTTGCGATGTGAATAGTATTATTAAGAATGGTTTTGTTGGTAGTGGCAGCTATATCGATTCTGTGTTTACATCAAGGTAGCTTCTATAAACAAAAACCGCTGCAATAATGGCAGCGGTTTTTTATGACTATAAGCAGGTGTAGTAAGTGTTATAAATTCTACAGTTTTCGCCTTTATAATTGCATTCCTCTTTTGAGGTGTAAGCTTTATCACCTTTTTTACAAATCCCATCCATATGGTCTAATCTTCTGTTTCCCGTACTGCCCCCTTTTACCCAATGCCCTACCCTTATGACACTCAGATTTACTCTCTGCAAAGAAGCTATCTTCTGTTCATTTATTTTAGATTGACTCTGAACGTTTGTTAGATAGTTATTTCCGTAACGTACGTTATTTGTTTGACTTGTTCCTGCATTTAATGTGGACGTATTGATGGCTTGATTATTGCGCATTATAAGGGTTGAAGCCGTTAGATTTGACGCGGTTAGTCCTGCGTTAAAGTGCTGGTCAGCCGTGAATGTATTTCCTACATCTTTTCTCGCCAAAGAACTCGAATCCAAGCCCCTTACTCTATTGGTATCCACTGCTGTGGAATTCTTCCTTAAAAGTAAATTATCCAGATCTCTATTTCTATGATAAACCTTGCCATTTCCACTAAATACTAAGGCACCATTAACACTCATACCACTATCGGCATTTGTTCTTCCCTTGTTATTCAAAGTCGATACAGTTGCATGGTTTAACTTAGCTGTGTCCAAATTAGCTACCGTTGCTGTCAAATTCGTTACAGTGTCTTTATTTATCTTCGTTACACCAGAGGCAGCCATATTAGTGGTGTTCGCTGTGGTTATTGTTGCTGATGTGCCAGCGAGTTCAATTATTGTGGCTGTTTTCGCTTCTATTAGGTTTATCTCTGACAAGTTTTGGTTGTTAACGTCCAAATTAGTGTGCATCGTATTTAGCTCACCTGACGGGTCCTTAAATCTAGATAATCCGCTTTGCATAGCCACTGATGTTTGGTCTGCACTCACATCGAAAATCAATTTTGAGCCAACTAATTCTCCATTATTTCGTTCTGCCATATCCCCCAACAAAGCCAGCTGTGTCTTGTCGCTAGTTCGTAAGGTGATCGTTAATCGATACTTTGACCCTTTAATTGCTCCAGTGATAGAGCCGAATGGAGTTGCAAAATCCCCGTTGTAGTTGGTCACGCCTTTTAATGAGGATGGCCATGTTGCCATATTTTTTGTGTAATGGCTGCGAAGAGCGTTAGCCAACCTCGCTACTTCATTTTGGGTTCGTGTTATAAGGCTTACATTTGCTTGTGACGTAAACTCCATTTTTTTGTGACCGTCGGCGTATGCTATGGGAGCAGTACAAATAAACGATAGAACTACAAGCGTTGCGGTTATGTATTTCATGGTGTTTGCTCCTATTGACATGTTAAAACTTCACCATATAAAAATGTGTTTGAAGGCCGGTTATAGTTATCACATTGAGTTGAAGTCCAGTCTGAGTGACAGGAGTTTTGTTGATGATATGCGTTCACTACGTTTTGGCCGGTTTTCTTACATAACTCTCCAACTATCGCAGTAAAATCGGACTGACCTCTAGGTTGATTGTGATAACCAAATCTAGTTACGAATCTCCAGTGACCAACAGGAAATGAGCCACTGACATTAAATTTACGGCTTAACGCATCCAAGTTGATAGTGTTTCTATCAACCCTTGCGTATGTACTGCTGGCCCACTCATTCCCTACATAAGCGTTACCGATCGTTGCTACTGAAGAGTTCACCTGATTGGTATGTGCGTTTCCTTTGACGCGTACGTTAGTGGATTTAGTCGTAGATGCTGATGCATTTCTTGTGATCGTATTTGTACCATTAAATACGTTGGATTTGTCATTTCGTGCAAAATTGGCGGCCAAAATATTATCCAGCCTTGTGGCATTTTGAGCCATGACTCCAAGGCCTAAGTAGCGGGTATCTAAATCTTCACCTTCGTAGAATACTTTACCGTCATTATTTATAACGACATGGCCACCAGCGGCAATGACACCATCATTTTCTAGAGTCCCTACTGTAAATGCTGATGCAACCGTTAACTCAGTCGCTAAATTTGCCCTCGTTATTGTTACGTCTTGAGCTGCTTGATTCTGCACGTTAAGTACATTTAAAGAGGCTTTGTCAACTACACTATTAGTTATAGATACCGCATCTAAATTGGAATTGCTTATCTTGGCTGTGTCAAATTCAGCTGATTTTACCCCTGCATTTTGGACATTATTCAGATCATGCCCGTTCATGAGGATATTTGCGTACATCTTGTTTTTCTCACCAGATGCGTCCGTATATCGAGAAAGTGCTTTGTCTGTGAAATTCATCGATACCGGGGCATCTAAGTCATATCTAATAGTCGATCCTGACATTGAACCGCCACTTGTTTTTACCATGCTCGACAAATTAGCTAGTACGTTACCGGATAGGCCACTGGTTACAACGCTTACTGAGTAGCCATTTAGAGTTTGTGTACCCGATATTTTTCCAAATGGTGTGTTAAAGTCACCATTGTAATATTTAGATATATTGGCAATGCTTGATGGCCAAGCTTCTTTAGCTTGGTAGTATTTATTTAGTGATTTTATTAATGTTTTTAGTTCTACTTTTGTGTCAGCAATTAGTTCCAAATTGTTTTCGGTCGTTACATTTTGTTTTCTCAGATGTTCACCGGAAGCAAGCGCATGGTGGCTTAGTGAACCTAGTGTAATTACGCACACTAAGTTTAGTATTTTCAGTTTCATAACCTGTCCTTAGTTCCAAACGCCTATTTGGGCAGTACCTTGATTTTGAATCTTCCTTTCAACTTCTTTAATTTTGTTTACATTGTGTATCCGAGAGCGATTATCGTAAGACTGAGCATTTTTACCGTTTATTGTCGCTCTGCTTGTGGCTTTTATTTGATTACCATAAATTCGACCATTCACCGTTGTATTGGATGCTGTTACTGTTCCTGTTGTTAGTTGGCCGTTAACAACTAACGAGTTGTTAAATTTCTGACTGTGACGAAAATTATTTACTTTGTTGCGTTGTAAAAACCTTGCTCCATCTACGCCACCTAACCTTAGACTGTCATCCGCCTTAGAATTAATACCTAGATAGCGGTGCGTTACGTCTTGACCTTGGTATTTAATCACGCCGCCATTAGCAATAACATTGTAACCTCCAGCGTTAACTTTAGAGACATCGATCCTGGGAGTTGAATTAATTACACCATTGTTTACCAGTGTTGTGATTCCTGTCGTTTTGTAATTAGCGACATCAGCATTTAACTGAGTTACTAATTCTGTACCTACAGTTTGTTCCGTAATGTTGGCATTGACGACATTCAAATTAGTTGCGAGGCTCGTTTTTATCGTGGCGTTGACTACGTTTGCTGTTTGAATGTTTGTGTTATCTATTCCAGTAATATCATTGCCGTTCATGTTGACTGCAGCGTGGAGTTTGTTTCGTTCCCCCCCTCCTTGGACATCTTCAAATCGTGAGATGATGTTATTTAGTGGGGCGTATTGGTTAGGCGAGGCTATTGGAAAATTGAGAATGTTACCTGTTAGAGTTCCGGCATTCTTAGAAGCCATCGCGTTAAGCATGGTAATCAAATTTTTATCACTGCTTCTAACGCTTACAGTTAAATTAAACCCGGTAGGTGTCGGTGAACCGGTAATAGTTCCTGCCGGTGTAATAAAGCTACCTGAATAGAATGTTGAGATATCTGCTAACGCAGTTGGCCAAGTGCCACTATTTGATATGTAGTATTGCTGAACACCTGTAATTACACGCTTGACAATATCTTTTGTTAAACGTGTAGTTTGCTGGTGGCTTGTATGAGTTGTTAAAGCCTTATTTTGTGCTTGGAGGCTGTTTGCTAGTACTGGCATTGATGAAGCCGCAATTAGCCCGAATAACATGCTTAATGCTATCGGTTTTATGCGAAATTTCATAGATCACCCCTGACGAGTAAGTTATATGAAATGTTGCCGCATCACCGTTTAACACACCGCAAGTCAACACAAGATTTTAATGCATTACAGTATACATTATATTCTTGCAATCCTAAAATTTTTACAATTATCCTCAACTATTTCTTGTTAGCTAACCTACAACACTCTCAATTAACTAATTTTTTTACACTATATAGTATTTTTTTCCAATTCCTGTGTAGGACTGCATAGGGGGGTGTTATAGTGAACACATAAAGTATAAGTATACGAACTGTTCAATTAAGGATTAATTATGAAACGTCTTCAAGCCTCTTTCCTAGCTATATCTGTGCTAGCATCGTTACCTGCAGTTGCTGTTGTCAATGGCACAAATGTGTCTTCGTCAACTTACCAAGATTATGTTCTTAAAGTTGACTTTAACGGTTCAAATTGTGGTGGAGCGTTAATCGGTTCCGAGTATTTCCTTACAGCAAAACACTGTCTGGTTGGTGGTATTGGTTCGACAGGTATTATGAAGTATGGCCAAAGTATCAAGAATGAAACCACGGCTTCTGTAGGATATACCATTGTAAAAACGGGGGAAGATTCGGGTTTAGCAGCTGATTGGGTGGCCAACACGGATGCTCGATTCGCTACTTTACTTGCGGCTGACAGTGGCTTGACTGGATACTCATTGAAAGATTCAAAAGTCAATAAAGATTGGGCGCTTTTGAAATTAGATTCTAAAATTGGTCACAGTACAGGCGCTATTCTATCTCCTCTGTATGATTTTGGTACCAAAACAAATAATTTGCCGTTAGATACAAAGATGACCTTTCGTGGGTTTGGTATCGATAGTTCGGGTTCAGCACCGAGCATCATGCAAACTTCGCAATTTAAAACGAACAACTCATGGCATCAAGCACGAACTGAAGGTAAGGGGTTTGGTGACGTGTATGACGCAGAAGTAGGTGTTGATATTCCCATTGTTTGCCTAGCGACTACATACAATGGGACTACAGGTGATATTTGTTACTGGGATGGATACGACACAGTTGAACTATGGAATGTAGGGACTACTGAATTAGGAGCTGGCGATAGTGGTACTCCTCTTTCACATGACAACAAGATCCTTGCAATTGCTTCATCAAGTGCTTGGTCAAACAAAGACGTTTTTCAGCACTTTACATATTCTATGGATCATATTGCCTCTGCAATTAATAAAGTTATCTACCCTAACGCACATAAGCAAGTAACCAGTGGTGATAGCTCAACTCAAGCATTCACTGTAGCTATTCAAAACTTCTCTGGATCAAGTGTTAATCTTGCGCCAACGCTTGTTGATCCTACGGGACAGTTTAGTGCTGTTGTTGCAGGCTGTGTTGGAATCCTTGATGCTAAACAAGGTTGTTTAATGACGGCTTCATTTGATCCGAAAGGTGTTGGTATTACGTCAACATTCACCGCATCTATAGATATGGGTAACGGGGAGTCAGTACCACTTAAAATAAGTGTTAAACCAACCACTAAAAGCACTCCCGCTGCAGCACCTAGTGGTGGTTCGGGTGGGTCTATGGGCTTATTTTCAATGCTCGCTCTTATGAGTTTTGGATGGTTGCGCCGAAAAGCTTAATTAAAAATTTATGATCTAGCCCAACACTATATAATTTAGTGTTGGGCTTTTTTATTGGAAATTTCAATTAAAAAATGCTGAGTTTTTTACAAGCCATATCTGACTCGAACCTAGCTGACTAAAGTGGCGCATCTCTAACAGGGTTTCTTGAGCTACAGTAAGTGGGTACAATGTTCTTATGCAGAATTAGCTCTGCTGCCAGTTCAATACCTTTCTTCATAATACGATTTCCTATTTATGCTGGCGCACCTTAAAAGGTTGGTCGTTAGTATGATTCTTACGATTCAGCAAATTAACTAGCTGTTTTCTTAGCGGTGAAGTTGACGGATGAGACTCTACTAGGCTTCTTACGTCTTCCAGTAGTTCTGTTAAATATTTCTCTTGTCCTGACATCTCGTTTTCCAAATTAATGATTTTGTAAAAAAACTTATTTTTTTACATCAATTGAGTCTTCAAAATACGGGGCTCGACTTATACTTTGTCAGTGTCCGTACTAGACTCAGCCTCTAAAACAATCGCACAACCTTCCAGCATTTTTGCCACTGCCCTGCACTCACTAGCGGTTAAGTCTACACCTTGAGAATTCACCGGCTCATCACTGTCAGGTGCCAAGCACTCTATGTTCAACCGAGCGTACCCTTTAAGCGAACTTTCAGCAGTCACCTTGTAACCATTAGCATTGGCTGTTTCTTGTGCTCCTACATCTCCGGCATGGATAAATTGCGAAATAACGGTCATTTTACTTATCTCCTATTTCCTAATTAATTGATTTTTTTAGTGTAAGTCCGTTTAGGTCGCATTCTGTAAGAATGTAATTCCTCAGCATACAGCCGACCTTTACTAGTAAATTGCCACTATTGCTTTGCGTTACCGTAATGTTCATTTATCGTTTATTGTGTAGCTTTCTTGAAAGCAGCAATACCAGCATCACAAAGCGGTTTTGTGATAGGTTTTGAAGCGTTATGAGTTTTCTTAAGACCAGAGTTAGTATATTCAGCACACCAAACACTATCTTCTTTACCAGTGGTCTTATTGCGATAGTGAACACTTAAGTAACTTAAATCGTTAATCTCGACCTTAAGGATGTCAGAACCATCATATTTGTTTGGCAATGTGACTAGCACCTGATTCGCTTGAACTTTAGTAGGTTTCTTACTAAAAGCTGACGTTTGTGCGTAGGCCAATTGAGGCGAAAAGGCTAAGACCGCAATAGCGGCTAGAATAGATTTTAATCGCATATTTAATGAACTCCTTGTTTAATTTAATCACCCAGCCTTGGTACATGCTTCCTACTTTAGTGATCTGTTAATTTCACGAATAAAAGTAATGTACTGAATTAAGCCGATACCCAGTACTACAACCACGAAAACACTAGATGTAATCATCCAGGTGTTATCGCTCGAATAATACCCATACACACCAGTACCAATGCTAACTAGTACGCCAAGCGCCATTCGAGCATAAATATTAAATAATCGTCCTTCTTCGTTCACGAATTTCCCATCCTAAAAATCTTTAGTAATATCAGCCCAGGTTCTTATGAATTTTGTAAATTTTGGATAACCCTGTGTAATAAGCTTGTCATTGGTCAGGGCTTCAAAATCCGAACTAAAACTCTTGCATGATGTATGTGACATAACAGATGTCATTACAACCCCAAGAAGGGTGTCTTTTTCAAGACCTGTGTTTGTCATTCTTTCAGCAGCTTCTAGCGCTGTAATAATGCTTTGGAACCCAGTTGAATTAACAGATGTAATAGTAAGCTTAGAGGCACATTTACTTTCGACGAAGTCTTTATGCATTACAGTAAACTTGGCTCTATTAGGTGCCATTGTTCCTAATGCTAACAAGTAGCCCTCAAAACCCAAATCATTTTCATTACTTGATGAAGCTGCTATCGAAGGTGCTGACAAAGCCACGGTTAACACTAACGCCGAATATTTAATTAACATGTAGTTTATTCCTTTGAATTGATTTCTTGGTCCCACTCTATTTTGAGCTTTCAATGTTACTCACAGTCCATATAGAGGGATGTAGTTGTCCAGAAAGAAGTCACTAGAACTACAAAATAACCTTTACTTTACTTCTTTCCCTTTACTTGAAACTTAGAAGCTAGATCTGAGCGGGAACATTTTATAATTGGAGCTATTGCCATAAAAAGCACCCCGCTTGCGAAAGCCATAATTGCCATTGATGCTGTGTTTAAAATGTCATTGCTAGTTCTATTAGTCTCGTACACCACAACACCCGATAGCATTGCTCCAATCGCAAAAAATATTACATTTTTTATGGAGTGTTTGGTACGCCAAAGACCACATCGATCCGATTGAGCATTATATTGGCTTACTTCCTCAGTAATGTTGATTCGGTCTATCACTAACTTTATATCTATCAGTCCAGAATTATTTTTAATATCAACGGAGTGACTCACCAATTCTAGTGCTGAAGGCCATTCTTCAGGCCAAACGTCTAGTATCGAGACTCCATAGGCTCGTAACATCGGAAGAGCATATGCAAAGTGACTGACTTTTTTGATAAACCGATCGTCCAATACTGCCCATACATCAGTCCCCCACGCCATATTGAGTGTGAAAATTTTGATTCTGTTCGCTTCAGGGTAGTTCTTGATCATTACGCGAGCAGGTATGTGAGGGATATTATGATAGCGGCAAAAGTTTACTCTATTCTTGCCTTCTCCAGCCAAGAATAAACTGAGTTCTGGTATGTAAGTATAGAATGTATCTATTATTCCCGATTCGGAATATATGTAATCTATGACTTCATCTTTCTCGATAGTTGATATGTTTGGGTCTGGCCATACTCTCCAACTACAACCTAAAATGTGGTCAGTAGGAACATTCATTACAACTTGTTTATCGTTTGAAAATTCTCTTGGCAAAAAAGGTAAAATACTTGACAGGAAATCAGACCCAAAGTGAGGGCCATATTCACCTCCGGCTGCAGGGCCATGCAAGTCGCTAGGTATATTTTCGGGCGCTTTCCTAGCGATAGTATCAATATCATACTTTAGACTAGCCAATCGGCGTGCCGCATCAGCGACTGGATTATCTTCAATACTTATAAGGCCTCCGATGTTAGGTAATACCACTTGTTCCCTGTCATTTTGTGTAGTCATCTGGCTAATTCCTTTCGGATTTCCCTCGTAAAGTTTTGCATTGGTTAGTTTCAAACCTATACCGATGCGTTTAGCTTAAACGGTATTCACGAATATTTTCTTCATCACTATTGGCATCACCTACCAGAGTAGGTTTAATCCAAATCAATTCAGAAACCGCCAAAGCTTCTCCTTTACGTTGATTTCGCCAATGCCCTCTACGCCAGTGTTGTTTATTGCTCGTAGCGTTCCCATTAACTGGGCTCATTGTCGATTCATCTAAGTCGAGTCGAATATAAGTTACAGGCAAGTACCCCATTGACTTCAGTTGGCTTTCTGCTTTTTGTTTTTGTTTTGGAGTTTTAGCATTACTCAGTTTTTCTATTAATGACTTCGGAGCATCTGATGGGAAGTCTGTTTCCAATAAACGATGTAATGAAAGGTAGCAAAGGCAATTAGCTAAATACTCCATCGCCTGTTGGATAGCCTGTCTACCACTACTCAGATCCATTGTTTCTCGCTTTGCTCGTTGCTCTCTCAAATCTATGATAGCTGGATCTTCAATCGGCATTGACTTGGTAGCAAGTTCCCATTTGCTTGCGATTTCTACATCAATAGTTTGTTGGATAATATCGCCCAATGGTGTGTCAGATTCTTTAGAGAGTGGCAAATAGAAGTAACCTGATGGCGATGCCATCCAGTGAGATGAACCGTTGAGTGGTTTGATGACTAAGCATACTTGCAATAGCGTTGGAACATCTACGATATATGCGCCTGTAATCTCTAGGTTTCCCCACGAAACAGATTTATGGAATTGCACAAAGTAGTAAGGGTAAGGCGACTTTAATGCGCTAATTGGTACTTCTGAGGCTTTAGTGTTTGAAAGCATTTCACCTATACGATCAGTGAACGAAAATAGGTTGTGACCATTTGCAGCAAAAGCACCATAGTACATAGCCAAGCTAATTTCAGGCATAAGGTCGATACTAATACTATCTTTATGTATCTTCCCCTGCTCAAGAGCAGCATTCCATTCTCGACTGATTGCCGCTTGAATAGATTGGATGGAGTTACCACTAAAACCAAACTGATTAATAGTGTGCTTTGCCGTTTTTGAAAAAGGGCGATTACGTTGATACCATATCGGATGGTAACTATTTGAGTTCATGGTTTTTCCATTTCATTAGTCAGCAAAAAAGTGTTGTTTATTGTGGTATGGACGGTACTGAACTCAGCGACTCGAAACGCAAAGCACCTTTAGCCCATCTATCACCAGACCTAGCAGCATCGTTTAAACCATGCTTAGAAGTCAGTATCCAAGTAGGCAACTTTTTCTTTGCTGCTCGCGAAAAGTACCTTTTACTGCAGTCCTCAATGAATGTTTTAATTCGGTTGGCAATGTCATCTGGAAGACAGTATTGCGCGTCCTCCATATAGCGAATTGTCTCTTCATATTGAAGATACTTCGGTAAAACTTCCGATTTATCCCAAACAATCATGGGCATTTCTACTGCATCCATGCGAGAACCTTTGGGTAGATAGGTTGTATTCGGATCGAGAATGTACCCCTGTGTTTCAACCCAAAAGTGGCTTGGTTGTTCTGATGTAAATCCTCTAAAGCCCTCTAAACGAGCATCACGGCCATCGATAGACATAGTAAATACGCCCACATTTCCACCGACAATACTGGACTTTACACCTGCATTTAACAGGATGGTATGTATCGCACAAGCACTATATAAACACCTGATATCGTAGTCATTTGGAAAGCTCTTTCTTAAGCACCAATCTGTGCTTGCAAACAAGTCAACTATATTTACACTTCCTACTCGCATATCCTTTTCCTATTACGATTGGACGCCCGTTCTAGCGCACAGTACGTCACCTTTATTACATTCCATCGTCGTTAATTTATGATACGTAACCTAAGCAAGGAGTAGTTTCGATACCAGCCAATTTCAGGGTAGTGTGCATAATTGCTGTAGAGGCATAGCAAGCTCCACCCCAGGAGTAGTTTTCTATAAGTTCTGCCATCGCGCTGGCAATTCTATCTACGTTCACAAACTTCATCGCTATTCCCTTTAGTTAATTACTTCTGTCAAAGGCGCTAAATTCAGCTATTTCAATGCCTTTTGCACAAGCTCGATTTTTCCTACGTTAAGTTAAGGAGATTTCGCCATTCAGCATCTTGTACGTGCAGATTCGCTAGTTCTGCGTCTTCAGCCTCAGAAAGACCTCTATCGAGAGCCGCCAGGAATGCAATTCTATCTAAGATCCCCCCGTATTCAGGGTGACTGTTCTTGGCCTCTGCGAAAGTCATATCGTTTTCCACGTTTCCCACGTTGGTTAAGTGTTCGATGAGCGAATCAAATCACGCTTCATTGCCATACGATAAGCGGTACGTGTACCGACTCGATCCCCTGAGCACTTGGGTACTCGTTTTGATCGACATTTCTTGCTAAAAAGACTCGCGTTCGATGCAGGATCAATAACTTGTTTAATAAATGGTTTCACTGCTTATTCCTTGTTGTAGAATCGTGGTTGCCATATCAATTCCATTGCTGTTTGGTAGTGGCGATGCTCTTAACTATTACGACTGGACGGCAGTTTCTTCATATTCAATCGCTAGCCAAATGTTCCCTTCAACAAATTGACCTCGATAGAACAAGCGGTCTTGACGTACTGACCAGTCCCTTAGTTGATCTTCTAAAAATGCTGAGCCACCGTGAATTAAAGGAAGGCTTTTAGGAGGCTTAATGTCTTTACAGCGGAAATGGGGTAATGACCATAATCGGTATGGTTTCTTGTCTCGACAAAATGAGACTGGCGCACAGAGTTTATGTGATAAACCCTCTTTCACTTCACCTTCTTCAATATAAATATACTCACGGATCATTTGAAATTCCCTAATCTACTTTTCCCAAAATACTGACAGGTTCCTCGTAACTAACAGGCCACCAGCGCTTGCCATTGAAACTATATGAAAAAGCTCGTTTCCCCGATGAATACGTAGCAAATTTAAACTGCATGTGAGGCGCATCTTTGATGTTTTGCTGCTTACAATAATCACAAATCCATTGCTTGATGGCCTTGTTCTTCAATTTAAGTTCCCATTAGACATTAGTTTCTTGGTAGTTATAGCCTTGGGTAGCTCGATACTCATCTTTGTGAGCCGTACCACCGAACGCTAATCGGTCTGATAGTTGACGCAGTTCATTTTCATCCCAGATATTTACTTCGATACAGTTAAAGGGAGCATTTAAGAATCTACGTTTTTCGCCTTTTGTTAACTCTGACCAATACGCACCAAATACCTTAAACTCATCGTTGAGGTACTTTTCAATTGTGGTGATCCGTTGTTGACCATCTAAGAGCGCTCCCGAGAACTTTCTAGGCTTACCTTCAGAGCCTTCATAATCGTTAGCATTAAGAACGTAAACGCCGTGATACAGGTCTAAATAGATTGACTCGATCAAACGCTGTTGCTGCACTTCATCCCATTCATAGGGACGTTGCCAGGCAGGGAGTGGTAAACCCATAACATATCTTTTAGACCAACCACATTCACGCTCATCCGAGCGTTTCTGTATATAAACTAAATGCTCGACATTAAAAGCTCGATGCTGGCCTAGTGGTTGTCGTTGTGGAATAAACATAGGTTACTAGTCTCTTAATAAAACAAATCAATAGACACATTACAACACACCTTTAATGTGCTGTAAATTAATTTGGATATACTCTTTCGAAATAAACCCCCAACTCGTTATTTCATACCAACCAGTACGATCTGAACCAACTCGATTAAGTTCTACATCAAGGTCTACCAATGACTTTATTAAAGCCTGAATTGTACGTCTACCCATGCCAGTTTTAGCTTCTAACAAAGGAACTGTATTTACCCCACTATCTATCAAAGAAAGTAAGTACAGACGTTTGTAGTTAGCAATTCCGCTACGTGTTTTGTTCTGCATTTCACTTCTCTACCGCAAGCATGTTCATGATGAGTCGAATAATCGTGTCTTTCTGACTAGGCTCAGACTCCGCAACTAACAGTGTTAGTGCAGCCAATCCAGAATCATTGATAACGGCACTACCTTCCGCATCATAGAGGCGATTATTGCGATGGAGAAAGTCTGCAAACAAAAAAGCCGCGCTCCGTTTGTTGCCATCATTAAAGACATGATTCTTTACACAAAAATACAGCAAGTGTGCAGCTTTGCTTTCAATGGTCGGGTAAGCATCTTCACCAAATACGCTCTGGTTTAAGTTACCAAAGATACTAGAAAGCCCACCAGCACCTCTGTCACGCGCAAATAACTCGGTGGCCTCACCTTTAGCCATAAGATCGACTTTAAGCTCTGAAAGAGCCTGTAGCGCGACTTCCGTTGATGGAAACTCACCACCTTGAATACCTCTAGGTTCAGTTAATAAACCTTCGTCATATCGTTGAAGCCATAAAAAGGTAGAGGTATAGCGACTGATGATATCTACGATGCCACGACTACTACTTAAAGTTAGCTCTGGCGACTTGACTGAACGTTGAATTAACTTGATTGCGGCCTCTAATTCCTGAGCATTTGACTCAAGACGACTGCTGTCAATGGCATAGCCTCGAATCAAATACTCCTTGAGTAGTTTGGTTGCCCACTGCCTAAACTGAACGCCAACTTTTGACTTAACTCGATAACCAACGGAGATTACAACATCCAAGCTATAAAACTTCACAGGTTTGTCTGAATTAGCAATGTGCATATTTTGCACATTGCTTTTTTCTTCAAGCTCACCTTCCTTGAAGACGTTATTTACGTGCTTGGTAATAACAGAACGTTCACGACCAAACAGATGACAAATCTGAGCTTGTGAAAGCCATGTTGTGTCGCTTTCGACGTTAACCTCAAGTCTGATTTCACCATCTTTTGATTCGAATATGTCGATCACTGAATTGCTCATTATCTAACCTTTTAATCCTGAAAAGTCCATTTGCGTACTTGTTTCAATCGTTTTATGGCACAGCTATATATTTAAAGGTCTTTAAACCTAACCGCTTTGCGTTCTCTTTCGCTGCTGCTTTAGAAACGAATGGATATACGTCTTTCGTTTCAAGACTACTTAAAGCTTCTTCAACAGAATCCACTAGCCAATGACCATCAACGCAAGGCTGTGTACCTCCGATTTGTCTATGGGTTAACTTGCCCGTTTCATCCATTGATGAAAATACTTTCTCATCCACGTAATTGAGTTCAATTTCCACGATTGAACCGTCTACCTTGTAAAACTTAGGGTATTTATGCCCAGTAACTAATAAATATCGCATATCTAACCTCAGTGTTACTTGAACATTTGGCTAACTTTTGTGCGCAACGTTTTCCTATCACGTTAAACGGTATTCTCGAACATCATCTTCATCACTATCGGCATCGCCCACCAGAGTAGGTTTAATCCAAATTAATTCAGAAATCGACAAAGACTGTCCTTTGCGTTGATTGCGCCAATGTCCTCTACGCCAGTGTTGTTTTTTACTCGTACCATCCCCTTTACCTGTACTTATTGTCGATTCATCTAAGTCAAGTCGAATATAAGTTACAGGCAAGTACCCCATTGACTTCAATTGGCTTTCTGCTTTTTGTTTTTGCTTTGTCGTTTTAGCATTATTCAGTTTGTCTAATAATGATTTCGGCGCATCTGATGGAAATTCTGTTTCCAATAAACGGTGTGATGAGAGATAGCAAAGACAATTAGCCAAATACTCCATTGCCTGTTGAATTGCTTGTCTACCACTACTTAGATCCATTGTTTCTCGCTTAGCTCGTTGCTCTCTCAAATCTATGATTGCGGGATCTTCAATCGGCATTGATTTGGTAGCGTGTTCCCATTTACTAGCAATTTCTGAATCAATCGTTTGTTGGATAATGTCGCCCAATGATGTGTCAGATTCTTTAGAGAGTGGCAAATAGAAGTAACCGGATGGTGAGGCCATCCAGTGTGATGAATCGTTGAGTGGTTTCAGAACAAGGCATACTTGCAATAATGTTGGAACATCTACGATATATGCACCTGTGATTTCTAAGTTTCCCCAAGAAACCGCTTTATGGAATTGAACAAAGTAGTAAGGATAAGGCGACTGTAATGCACTAATCGGCACTTCTGAGGCTTTAGTATTTGAAAGCATTTCACCTATGCGATCAGTAAACGAAAATAGGTTGTGACCATTTGCAGCAAAAGCACCATAGTACATAGCCAAGCTAATTTCTGGCATAAGGTCGGTACTGATACTATCTTTATGTATCTTCCCCTGCTCAAGAGCTGCGTTCCATTCTCTGCTGATTGTCGCTTGAATAGTTTGGATGGAGTTGCCACTAAAACCAAACTGACTAATGGTGTGCTTTGCCTTTTTAGAAAAAGGGCGATTGCGCTGATACCATATTGGATGATAGCTATTTGAGTTCATTCCACTACTCCTTTACCTATATGGATTTTTCATTCGATGGTTCATGATTTTCAATGACGAACCACGCTCCGTATTCTCTAGTTCGCTTTGCTATCTCAAACTTATCAATAAATTTTGAGATACTTGCCATTGCCACTTTGTCACTCACATAGTGATGTCCTCCAAGCGGCCTAATGTCATTTATTATGTGTTGTATGTGAAGCTCTTTTCCATCTTCAAGCACCGCTCTGACTCTATTCATGGTTCTCTTGAATGGTGTCATGTAATCGGTCTCCCCGCCTTTAACACCAGCTTGAGCGCAGCGCATGTCATCATTCAACAATTCAATTATGCGATGGGCTGTTTTACGAGAGCCGTGTTGAATTTTAGGTGCAACATCTTGATGAATAGTGTACTCATAGCTTCCCCATACGATAGTCCAATACCGCTCATCACTTATGCTGATATATGGTTGAGATTGTATATTGCGAGTCCTCATGTTAGGCCGCTTAGATATTGAGTAAACACCAATTCGGTATTGCTCTAGCATGATTTTTTTAAGATCGGACATTGACCCGTTTGTTCGACTTACGAATGCTATCAATAAGTGGGGAACCGCGATCTTTTGTTCATACCCTTTTCGATGCCATTCCTTTCTTTTTTCCGCATCAATTTGCCACCTAGCTAACTGTTCGATAACCGGATAGCTCAACGTTTTTTTGCACTCAATAACCTGGCATAGACTCCCTTTTACTCCAATAAAGTCAGGGCGACCATTAAATAGATCGATAACTACCTCTGGATACAAAGACCAGTTACTCAACTCAAGAAATACCTTGGCTACATCTGCTATTTCAGCTTCATTTTTTATAGGATCATCTCTCATAGGTCGCTCCTTTGGCCTTACTGATTGAGAAAGTGCAGGGTTTCGTTTTAGGATCGCCATAACAACTTGCTTTTTCTTTTACTCAACAAGAACAAGGTCTTGCTCAAGCTTTTTTACTTCGAGTTCAATCTGCTTCAAAGTTAGTTTTTTTTCGACAATAGATAGCTCAAGCAACTCGGAATTTTGTTCAGAATTGAGCTTATAGTTAAATGCGATACTACAGAGTGCTGTAGCGATAATTGCCAATAGAAAGACTTGTAACTTAACCATAACGTCACCTCAAATGTCGTCTTTTGTTAATCCGCGAATGTCCACTTTCTAACCTGTCTCATGCGATTTAGCCGCCTCTTGGCTGCCTCATCACGTTTAGTAAACCATTCGTGAATTGGCGCATATTGCCCCACATCCATAGCTATCGCCTTCTTTATGCTGTCAACCGAGAAACCACTTATAGTAGAAATATCTCTAAGGCCAATATCGCTTTTGTACGCTTCGATCAGAAACAGCCTGTGCAGGGACTTACGTGTAATCCCAACATCACTAAGTTTTGCAGAGTGAATAATTCCATCGACAAACTTGTTTAAGTGCGTTGAACTGTAAGCGATTTTGTCTCCCCTAACTCCACGTTTTTGCAACCCAAAAGGCTTAAATGTCAGTGGATTGATGATTAACAATGCTGTTGGCATTAAGCTCAAGTAACTTCGGTTGGGTGAACTAAGAACCCCCTCTGACCGCAGTAAAGCCAAATACTGCTCTAACGTTTTCTTGAGATCATCATTTAGCAATATGGGGCGCTCTTTTCCGTTATATGTTCTGTCAGCATCTAAAATAAATAGCTCATGCAAATCACCGTTTGCTGCCACAAGGTCTTGTACCATCAAGTTTGCTATTTCAATTTCTCGGAGTGCAGCGCAGCTCATTAGCTGTATCACTAGCTTGCCGATGATGCTCCATTTGTTCGTTCTGTTAATACTGACCTTGAGGATCTTGTTGTACTCGGCTCTAGTCGGTGGTCTACCTTTCACAATATCACGCATTTTTACAACCAATAATGCACATTGTAGCGCGTTACTACTCTTCGTAATAGAGCAAGTGGTAAGTTTTGGTCACAAAACCAACTAGTTAAGTCCTGCGTGTAGGAAAATCACGCTGCTGGCCGTTTTTCAGAAAAACATCTCTTAGTTTTCCCTTAAAGCCCCACCAAACAAAGCCTAGTTCGCTGAATTAAGCTTATCCCACTGCTAACGTGTGTGCGTATTCATTAATAAATAAGGATTTACACACATAGCACTACCTCAAATAATCGAAGCCAAAGATAAAACTGGCTCTTTAAAGTCACAGAACAAAGCCGAAATATGGTGGCAATTGCGGAAATGGCTTTGTGTTTGCTATCAAAAAAACGCTTGCAATACTATCATATAATTGATAGTATACATTCATGGTCAGAAACGACCTAGTTCTTTAACAATGTGAGGTGGTTATGAGTGAGGGCAACAATGCTACGCCTGTCACGTCTGAGCTTGAAAAGGCACAGATACGAGGTATTAACTCAGAGATACGCTTAAAGACGTTTGGCTTTTGCCAACGTTGGCTTATAATCTGGTTAACTATTGGCGGTTTCATCAAATTAGACTTAGCTAAGGAGGTGATTTCATGGATAAGTGGATAGAGAATCACATGATGCTGACTTCTGTTGTTATCATGGTTTCAGGTTTAACTTTAGGCTTCATCCTCTTCTAAAATAAGCCCCTTATGGGGCTTATTAACATTCAGAATCAAATGCACCCAAACAACAAACAACTCAAATTAATCCTAGAGCACCTTTTTAAAAGAGAGGAGCAAAGGCAGTTAGTAGAAGCCGTTTTAAGCAATAAGGTTTCATCTGTATATGAGGCTGAAAAACGGTTTGGAATTTCACCCAACACAGGAACCCGACACATAAAAAAGTACGAGAGTCATATCGAGTATTTAAAAAGTATCGGTCTCAAGCTGTAACAATCAATCACCTCACTAGCCCACTGTTTACAGTGGGTTTTTTATTATCCAGATAAGGGAATAAATGGAACAATCACACGAAGAGTGGCGCAAAAGTCGAGAAGCTGAAAGGCTTGCATTTAACGACTGGTGTAAAAGTGAAGAGGCGCAACAGTTAGCGGCCAAACAATGGCAAACTGAGCGTTTTGAAGGTGTATATATAGCCGTGTCGAATATCGATGATGACCTACCCGAACAATCGCGTACAGAAGCCGCCATTCAAGCCGTACAGAACGAACAAAACGTGTCTGTGGAATCTGTTTTTTTAGATTTACACAACAAATCAGAAGGCTTTGAATACAGCGTTGAGAATGTAGAAACGTTCTTAAAATGTCAAAAAGAGATACTTAGTCGAGCATTCGGTGATTCTGTACCTAATAGCGCATTCGTATCATG
>NZ_JBFRVX010000018.1:0-9249 GCF_041475345.1 Vibrio sp. 10N.222.48.A3
CATTGAGCGCCGTTTTTTTTCTATAACATCAAGTTATTGAGATTGAATGTGATGACACTTGCGATCAGCACATTGCTTCTTAGTGCCACTGGCCGTTTTCTTCTCCAGCAACAGCGGGAACTGACACTCTTCACAACGACCTATAACAGGTGGCTGATTAACGGCGAACTTACACTTAGGATAGTTATCGCACGCATAAAAGGTTTTACCATAGCGAGATTTACGCTCAACCAAATGGCCTCTGCCACACTCAGGACAAGCAACAAGTGGCTGCTCTTCAGGTTGTTCTTTTGGTTGATCCAAAGATTCGATGTGATTACACGTTGGGTAGCTACTACAACCAATGAACATCCCAAAGCGGCCTTGCCTTAATACCAATTCGTTTTGGCATTTAGGGCACGGCACACCCAGCTCTTTAACTACGTGGCCATCGTTCTGATGCAGAGGCTTGATGTAATCACAGCTAGGATACTGCTTACAGCCTAAAAATGGGCCGTGCTTACCATGGCGAAGCTGAAGCTCTCCACCACACTGTGGACATGGTTCATGCTCTAGTGCATGTTCATGTGCTGAAAAAAGCTGATTATCAATCTTACTACTCATGACAAGCCTGTATTAATGCAAGATACCTTGCTCTTTGGTGTACAACAGCTCTTCCATTTGCGTGTAAGCACTTTCATTACCCGGTACATTAAATAGCACCATTAAGATAATCCATTTCAGATCATCCAATTCAAATTCGTTTGTCTCAAGCCCCATCACACGATCAATCACCATTTCACGAATCTCTGTCGTGAGTACATTAATCTGTTCAAGGAAAAGTAAGAAACCTCGACACTCCATATTAATACGTGAAATCTCTCGACTGGTATAAATACGCATCGAGGTATTGGAACACACACTAATCGCCGCTTGGTTCTCAGTATCTTGCAATGCAGCAAGATCTTCTAACCAATGGAGGGCCTTATAAATATCATCTTGGTGAAACCCTGCTCGAAGAAGCTCATCTTCCAGCTCATCTTGATCCACCTGCAATTCAGAATCGCTATGGATGTAGGTTTCAAACAAGTACATCAGTATGTCCATCATCATAGCTTAGCCTCTCCCCTTTCGAATATAGCCACCGGAAACTGCAACAACATGCCCTGAGAGCTCAAGCTCTAAAAGCTGCATCATGACCTCATGCACAGGTATATGGGTTCTCTGTGCCAAAATATCAACGGGTGTCGCCTCTAACCCTACGTTAGCTAACAGCTGTGGAAATGGCAATTGTTCATTTTCCCCCATACTGGGCGTAGGTTCGAACAAGCTGGGCTGCTGATCTATAGACCAGTCTAACAGACTCTTTATTTCGATCAGAACATCTTGAGCATTTTGCACCAAACATGCACCAGCTTTAATTAGGCTGTTACCTCCGCGGCTGGTTGGACTATGAATTGAGCCAGGCAGCGCAAACACCTCTCGGCCTTGCTCCATGGCATAGCGAGCCGTAATCAAAGAACCACTCTTCTCAGCAGCTTCAACTACCAAGGTTCCGAGCGATAACCCACTTATAATACGGTTACGCCGAGGGAAATGTTCAGGTCGTGGTTTTGCGCTTGGGCGAAACTCTGAAATCAGCGCGCCATTCTCACAAATTCTATCCGCTAGATTTCGGTGACGTGCAGGATAAATGGAGTCCAAGCCTGAACCCAACACCGCAAAAGTTTCCCCTCCTTTATCCAGAGCACCATCATGAGCATAGCCGTCAATGCCCAACGCTAATCCACTGGTGACAATTAAACCGTTTTGCACAAACTCTTTGGCGAAGGACTTCGCTGTCTGCAGCCCTTCGAGGCTGGCATTACGACTGCCGACCATTGCGATTTGAGGCTCAATCAGTTTTTCAACGTGACCTTTAACGAAAAGCACGCTCGGCGCAGAGGCGGTCTCATTCAGCAGTTTGGGATAATGCGAGCAATTCGGGGTAATGATGTGATGGTTAGTTTGTTTTGCTTGCCACGCCAGGCAAGCCTCCACTTCTCTTGGGGCTTGCTCTCTTAGATAGGAAATTTGCTTGGCAGACAAACCAAGCGCTTGCAGTTGCTGGCTTGAGTAGCCAACAATATTCGAAGGGGAATCAATGCTCAGCAGTCGAGAAAGTCGCTTGCCACCCAATTGCGGTACAAAACTTAGAGTTAGCCAAGCACTCAGTTGTTGCTCATTCACTCGGAGCCCTTAAGCTCTTCCGTCAAAGCCAGATCCAGAGGCGATACAGCCAGAATGTCATTGCTAACCGGCTTAGAGCTCTGAGTGATCAAAGCCAAGCTAAAATACTCATAAGGGCGAATGACCATCAAACTACCGAGTGAGGTACTTGGCAACTGCACCTTATCGCTCGCCGCTGACTCTTTATAGCTGTATTCACCCTGCTTACCAAACACCACCGCGCCGCTTTCGCTGAGCGTAAACATAGATCCTTGGCGAAGATTGTCCTGTGAGCCTTTATTAATAACCACGACCTGATTCTTTGCACTGTATTGGCTGCCGTCTAATGAACCCAAGATATTAGCAAATTGCCCCGCAGCACTAGGCGCTGGATAAAATGTGGTTGAGAGCTTCACCTGATCAACGCCAAGTTCTGGTAACACGAGGTCGTTGAGCAGTACCTCTTGCAGCTGAGTCTCTATTTGCAAACTACTGAACTCAGCATCCACCTCTTTCAAGCGCGCCGTGGCGACCAAACGCAAAGAAGTCATACTCGCTTGAGGTTGCTGTCGTTGGTAAGTTTCGACAGAACGGTAAATACCCCATTTTTGATGTTGCTGATTGCCCGAGATAAATAGTCGGTCTTCACCTGATAAGAAACGTTTACCATCACTTGTCCCCAACACTCGTTGAGCAGATTGGATATCTTGCTGCTCCACCAAGCGATCAGACTGTAGATACGGCAAAACCAGCCCCTCATTGACGGTAGGTACTGCTTTCTTCTCAGAGACACGAATCTTAGGGCTTAGCTTGATGACGGGTTTGAGGCTCAATACAGGCTCGCCATTAATCCAAACCAGAGACAATTTATCTCCGGGGTAAATAAGGTGAGGGTTTTCTATCTCAGGATTGACCTGCCACAACCTCGGCCACAGCCATGGGCTATCGAGATACATCGCGGAGATATCCCACAAAGTATCGCCCTTCACCACCACATACGCTTCGGGTGCGCCTTGTTTAATGGTTAAAGGTTGCTCACTATTTTCAGCCATAGCAGCGAACGAAAGCGAGGCACAAATAAGAGATAAAGCGGGGGAAAAATGACGCATGACCTAGGTTCCTTGGTCTGAATATATGACATCTGATTAGAGAATTACCTTCAGGATGCTGTCATTTGACCTCTAAAATGTCTAGAATTGAGCCAACAAGGTTTAAGCTGTTTCGGCACAGTTCAATATTTCGAGTGTATATGTCTGTATTACAAGTATTAACATTACCAGATGATCGTCTACGTACCGTGGCGAAACCGGTAAAAGAAGTTACCCCAGAGATTCAAAAGTTCGTTGATGACATGATTGAAACCATGTACGACGAAGAAGGTATCGGCCTTGCTGCAACGCAAGTAGATTTCCACCAGCGCATCGTTGTTATCGATATTTCAGAAACACGTGACGAGCCTATGGTTCTGATCAACCCTGAAATTACCGACAAACGTGGCGAAGATGGTATCGAAGAAGGCTGTCTATCTGTACCAGGCGCTCGAGCTCTAGTCCCTCGCGCTGCAGAAGTAACGGTTAAAGCATTAGACCGTGAAGGCAACGAATTCACATTCGACGCTGACGACCTTCTGGCTATCTGTGTTCAGCACGAACTTGACCACCTAGAAGGCAAGTTGTTTGTTGATTACCTATCGCCACTAAAGCGCAAACGTATTCAAGATAAGCTAGCGAAGATTAAACGTTTCAACGAGAAACAAGGTTAATAACCGCTGCTATTACTAAATTAAGAAGGAAGTCTACCTTGAGTCAATCTTTAAGAATTGTCTTCGCAGGTACTCCGGATTTCGCCGCCCGTCATTTGGCGGCGTTGTTGTCTTCGGAGCATGAAGTTATTGCTGTTTACACACAGCCAGATCGTCCAGCAGGCCGCGGTAAAAAACTGACTGCGAGCCCAGTAAAAAACATCGCACTTGAAAACAATATTCCGGTTTACCAACCAGAAAACTTCAAGTCAGATGAAGCTAAGCAAGAGCTAGCAGATTTGAATGCTGACATCATGGTTGTTGTCGCTTACGGCTTGCTTCTTCCACAAGCTGTATTAGATACGCCTCGCTTGGGTTGTATTAACGTGCATGGTTCTATCCTACCGCGCTGGCGTGGTGCTGCTCCGATCCAACGCTCTATCTGGGCGGGCGATAAAGAGACTGGCGTGACGATCATGCAGATGGATATCGGCCTAGATACCGGTGATATGTTAAGTATCGCGACGCTACCAATCGAAGCAACAGACACCAGCGCGTCAATGTACGAAAAGTTGGCTGGCCTTGGTCCTGATGCTCTTGTTGAGTGCTTAGCAGACATCGCTTCTGGTAAGGCTGTTGCTGAGAAGCAAGACGACGAACTTGCTAACTACGCGAAGAAGCTGAGCAAAGAAGAAGCAAAAATTGATTGGAATGACAGTGCAGAACACATCGAACGTTGTGTGCGCGCTTTCAACCCGTGGCCAATGAGTCACTTTGCGATTGTTGATAGCAGCTCTAGTGATGAAAAAAGCATTAAAGTTTGGCAGACACGTGTTGATGAAGAGTCGACATCTGCGCCAGCTGGCTCAATCATCAAAGCAGATAAGACTGGTATTTATGTTGCGACTGGCGACAAAGTACTAGTATTGGAACAACTACAAGTTCCAGGCAAAAAAGCCATGTCAGTTCAAGATATCTTGAACTCACGTGCAAGCTGGTTTGAAGTTGGTACTCAACTTTCTTAACCGCTTTAAAGCTACTCAATATGTACTTAAAAACGTGTAGCTTGTAAAAACACTATTTAGAAAACCTTTACGAGGGCAGAGATGCCCTCATGTATTCAAATAAATATTCGGTACCCCTCATGAATGTTCGCGCTGCTGCTGCAAATGTCCTATTCCAAGTTGTCGATAAAGGCCACTCTCTTTCACACGCTCTCCCTGCGGCTCAAAAAACGATCCGTCCGCGAGACCATGCTCTACTGCAAGAGATTTGCTACGGCGCACTTCGTTACCTGCCTCGCTTGGAGTCAATCGCTAACGAACTGATGGAAAACTCGCTTAAAGGTAAAAAGCGCGTATTCCACCACCTGATCTTAGTAGGCATTTACCAGTTGAGCTTTATGCGCATCCCTTCGCATGCTGCCGTTGCTGAAACAGTTGAAGCAACCAAAACACTGCGCGGCCCAAGCCTGAGTGGTTTGATCAACGCAGTGCTTCGCAGCTACCTGCGCGATCAAGAAGAGCTAGATGAGAAAGCCGTTAGCCACAATGCGGGCAAATACAGCCATCCAAGCTGGATCCTAAAAATGCTTCAAGAAAGCTACCCAGATCAGTGGGAGCAATTGGTTGAAGCAAACAACAGCAAGGCACCAATGTGGCTGCGCGTAAACCGCCAACACCACACTCGTGACGAGTATGTTGAACTGCTTAAAAACGAAAACATTGAATACACACTGCACCCTGAAGCGGCTGATGCCATAAAATTAGCCTCACCTTGTGACGTTACTTTGCTTCCTGGCTTCGACAGAGGCTGGGTATCGGTGCAAGATGCTGCAGCTCAGCTTTCCGTTGATTTCCTAACACCAAAAGATGGTGAGCTAATCCTAGATTGCTGCGCAGCACCTGGTGGCAAAACTGCACACATTCTTGAACATACTCAAGACACTGAAGTGGTTGCAATCGACAGTGATATTAAACGCCTAGACCGCGTTTACGATAACCTTGAACGCCTACAACTGCGTGCCGACGTAATCTGTGGTGATGCTCGCTACCCTGAAGAGTGGTGGACAGGCAGTCAGTTTGACCGCATCCTACTTGATGCTCCGTGTTCAGCGACGGGTGTAATCCGCCGTCACCCTGACATTAAGTGGCTACGCCGTGCATCTGATATTGATGCACTAGCAGAGCTGCAAAGTGAGATTTTGGATGCAATGTGGCGCCAGCTAAAAGAAGGCGGCACCATGGTTTATGCGACATGTTCTATCACGCCGCAAGAAAACGTGCTGCAAGTGAAAGCATTCTTAGAGCGCACCGAGAACGCAACGCTAGTTGGGTCTGATATCGAAAAACCGGGTCGTCAAATACTACCTGGTGAAGAAGATATGGATGGCTTCTACTACGCAGTTCTAGTAAAACAGGCATAACAACTAACAGCGGCTAAGAATTTATTTCTTAGCCGCTGTTTCTTTCTAGTGCATTATCAAAGCGAAAAGAGATCACTAGAATTACAACGGCAAAAAATAAGAGAAAGGCTATGAAGATCATTATTCTAGGTGCTGGACAAGTTGGCGGTACCCTTGCTGAAAACCTAGTGGGTGAAAACAATGACATCACGATTGTCGACCGTAATGCCGACCGACTTCGTGAACTTCAGGACAAATACGACCTTAGAGTTGTAAACGGTTATGCCAGCCACCCGAACACACTACGTGAAGCGGGCGCGCAAGATGCCGACATGTTGGTTGCCGTAACCAACATGGATGAAACCAACATGGCCGCATGTCAGGTTGCCTTTTCTCTGTTTAACACACCAAACCGTATTGCCCGTATCCGCTCTCCACAGTATTTAGAAGAGAAAGAAGCACTCTTCAAATCAGGGGCGATTCCGGTCGATCATTTGATTGCCCCAGAAGAACTCGTCACCAGCTACATCGAGCGCCTGATTCAATATCCAGGTGCATTGCAGGTTGTGAGCTTTGCTGAACAGAAAGTTAGCCTAGTCGCGGTAAAAGCCTACTACGGTGGGCCACTGGTCGGTAACGCACTGTCTGCTTTGCGTGAGCACATGCCGCACATTGATACTCGTGTTGCCGCTATCTTCCGTCAAGGTCGCCCTATTCGCCCACAAGGTACTACCATCATTGAAGCCGATGATGAGGTTTTCTTTGTGGCAGCAAGTAACCATATCCGCTCAGTAATGAGTGAGCTTCAGCGTCTAGAGAAACCGTATCGTCGCATCATGATTGTTGGCGGTGGTAACATTGGTGCAAGCTTGGCAAAACGCCTTGAACAGAGCTACAGCATCAAGCTTATCGAGCGCAGCTACACTCGCGCCGAGAAGCTATCTGAAGAATTAGAAAACACCATCGTATTCTGTGGTGATGCAGCCGACCAAGAACTGCTGACCGAAGAGAACATCGATCAGGTAGATGTGTTCATCGCTCTAACCAATGAAGATGAAACCAACATCATGTCAGCGATGCTGGCGAAGCGAATGGGCGCCAAGAAAGTAATGGTGCTGATTCAGCGTGGCGCTTATGTCGACCTTGTTCAGGGTGGCGTGATTGATATTGCGATATCTCCACAGCAAGCGACGATTTCTGCGCTACTTACTCACGTTCGTCGTGCTGATATTGTTAACGTATCCTCTCTACGTCGCGGTGCTGCTGAGGCGATTGAAGCCATTGCTCACGGTGACGAGACCACATCGAAAGTGGTTGGCCGAGCGATTGGCGACATCAAACTGCCACCGGGCACCACCATTGGTGCGATTGTTCGCGGAGAAGAGGTACTTATCGCGCACGATAGAACCGTAATCGAACAGGATGACCACGTAGTGATGTTCCTAGTGGACAAGAAATACGTACCGGATGTTGAGTCTCTATTCCAACCGAGCCCGTTCTTCTTATAGCCTTGTTCTCGTAAGCATCGTTCTCGCAACTTTCTTTTTGTGAGAGCGACGCTCCGGCACAAAGCTGTAATCTATTTAAGCTATGGTCTATTAAGCTATGGTCAACTTTCGTCCGATATTATTAGTGATAGGGTTAGTATTATCAAAACTCGCCCTTTTCATGTACATCCCTACATTGGTTGCCTTTTTCACAGGCACCGGTGGCTTCCTCGAGTTTGGTCAATCGGTAGTGATCACGCACATTGTGGCGTTCATCTGCTTGAGCTTGGGCCGCTCCGCTAAGTTCCGACTTGGGGTGCGGGACATGTTCCTTATCACCTCTTTGGTTTGGACCATTGCCAGTGCCTTTGCTGCACTGCCGTTTGTCTTCATCAACCACATCAGCTTTACGGACGCCTACTTCGAAACCATGTCTGGTATCACCACGACGGGTTCAACCGTATTAAGCGGCTTAGACAGCATGGCACCAAGTATTCTGTTGTGGCGTTCTATACTGCAATGGTTAGGCGGTATCGGCTTTATCGTGATGGCGGTAGCGGTTCTACCAATGCTCAACGTTGGTGGTATGCGCCTGTTCCAAACTGAATCATCCGATTGGTCAGATAAAAGTAGCCCACGAGCGAAAACAGTCGCGAAGAACATCGTGGCGGTTTATCTGGTTCTGACTGGTTTATGCATCATTAGCTATTTGTTTGCAGGCATGGGCATCTTTGACGCGATCAATCACGCGTTCACAACACTGTCGACGGGGGGTTACTCAACCTCAGATGGATCGATGAACCACTTCTCCAACAGTGCTCACTGGGTGGGAACCCTGTTCATGTTCCTTGGCGGCCTGCCGTTCTTACTGTTTGTTAGCGCACTGCGAGGCCGAAAGCTCTCAATACTCTACAAAGACGCGCAAGTAAGAGGTTTTACATACCTGTTCTTGGTCACCAGCGCCGTAATATCAACATGGTTGGTGGTTAGAGATGGCTACACTGTTATGGATGCGATGCGTGTTTCGATGTTCAACATCGTATCAGTCGTCACCACAACCGGTTTTGGCCTAGAAGACTTCACCGCCTGGGGTGCACTGCCAACCACCTTGTTTGCATTCCTAATGATGGCGGGAGCTTGCTCGGGTTCAACCTCTGGCGGTATTAAAATCTTCCGTTTCCAGATCGCGATGACCATGCTCCACAAACAAATGATGAAGCTAATTCACCCATCGGGCGTGTTTGTTCAACGCTACAATCAGCGACCTGTGAATGACGACATTGTGCGTTCACTCGTGGCATTTGGTTTGATGTTCTTTATCACGATTATCTTAATTGCTGGTGGTTTGAGTGCGATGGGGTTAGACCCAATAACAAGCATCTCAGGCGCTATCACAGCCGTTGCCAACGTGGGTCCGGGAATGGGCAGCG
>NZ_JBFRVX010000019.1:0-7883 GCF_041475345.1 Vibrio sp. 10N.222.48.A3
GTTCTCTGTGTGTCGCTCCATGCGTAACGACAACGTTTCTAGACCTTGCATTAGCATGAAGGCATTCATAGGCGACAGTGCAGCGCCTGTATTACGTAGTGGAACCGTTCGAGCACGACCAATAAACGCGGCTTCACCAAAAGCCTCGGTGTACACCACACCGTGGTAAGAAGGTTCTGGCTGATTAAATACTGGGAAGCGATCTTTGTGCTCTGCCCATGGGAATTTGCCTGAGTCGACAATCACGCCACCCAATGTTGTTCCGTGACCACCAACGTATTTGGTGAGTGAGTGCACCACAATATCAGCACCAAAATCGATAGGTTTACACAACACAGGTGTCGCCACCGTGTTATCGACAATCACAGGTACACCTTGTGCGTGAGCAAGCTCAGCAACTCGTTCTAAGTCGATAATATTACCAGCGGGGTTACCGATACTTTCGCAGTAAACCGCTTTGGTTTTTTCATCAATCAGTGCCGCTAAGCTTTCAGGTTTGTCGTCTTTGGCAAAGCGAACTTCTATCCCTTGGTTTGGCAGCATGTGAGCAAATAGAGTGTAAGTACCGCCGTAAAGCTGAGGCGTTGAAACGATGTTGTCACCGATTTGTGCCAACGTTTGAATGGCGTAGTTGATCGCCGCGCTGCCCGCACTCACCACTAAGCCTGCAATACCACCCTCTAAGGCTGCCATGCGTTTTTCCAACACATCATTGGTTGGGTTCATTATGCGAGTGTAGATATTACCGGGTACCGCAAGATTAAACAGGTCTGCACCGTGTTGTGCGTCATCGAATTCGTAAGCAACGGTTTGGTAAATAGGGGTCGCAACTGATTTGGTTGTTGGATCAGTTTCGTAGCCGAAGTGAATCGAGAGCGTTTCGTCTTTCATGAGTCTTCCCTGAACTATTGAATGATTTGTGTACTCTCATATTGCCGATTTTTTTATAAAAGAAAAGTATATTTAGTCACAGAGAGGGAATTGGAATTGCGTGTGGGACAATTCGTTATTTGTAGGAAATACAGCGGTGAGTTGTACAGCTTCAGAAAAGCAAAAAGCCAGAGCAGTGTGAACTGTTCTGGCTTTTCTAATTTGGTGGCCCCTCCCAGATTTGAACTGGGGACCGAACGATTATGAGTCGTGCGCTCTAACCACTGAGCTAAGGGGCCGTAGGGCATAGATTATAGGGGAAGCATTCATTGGTGTCTAGACACTATGAGGGGCAATTCCGCTTACATCTTAGCCACTTAAATCATATAGGCACAAAAAAGGTGAGCCAACGCTCACCTTTTTTATTTTATGCTTAAAAGCTAACCACACTAAAGTGTGTAATTACTCGTCTAGGAAGCTACGCAGAGTTTCTGAGCGGCTTGGGTGACGAAGTTTACGCAGTGCTTTTGCTTCGATCTGACGGATACGTTCACGAGTAACGTCGAACTGCTTACCCACTTCTTCTAGAGTGTGGTCAGTGTTCATGTCGATACCGAAACGCATACGCAGTACTTTCGCTTCACGAGGCGTTAGGCCTGCAAGAACGTCTTTAGTTGCGCCGCGCAGGCTTGTTGCCGTTGCAGAGTCTAAAGGCAGTTCTAGCGTTGTATCCTCGATGAAATCACCTAGGTGCGAATCTTCGTCGTCACCGATTGGTGTCTCCATTGAGATAGGCTCTTTAGCGATTTTCAGTACTTTACGGATCTTGTCTTCAGGCATTTGCATGCGCTCAGCCAACTCTTCCGGAAGTGGTTCACGACCCATCTCTTGTAGCATTTGACGAGAGATACGGTTTAGTTTGTTGATCGTTTCGATCATGTGAACCGGAATACGGATAGTACGAGCTTGGTCGGCAATCGAACGAGTGATTGCTTGACGGATCCACCACGTAGCGTAAGTAGAGAACTTGTAACCACGACGGTATTCAAACTTATCTACTGCTTTCATCAGACCTATGTTACCTTCTTGGATTAGATCCAGGAATTGTAGACCACGGTTTGTGTACTTCTTAGCAATCGAGATTACTAGACGTAAGTTCGCTTCAACCATCTCTTTCTTAGCACGACGAGCTTTCGCTTCACCGATAGACATACGACGGCTGATATCTTTAATGCTTTGAACAGTAAGAGACGTTTCACGTTCGATTATATCCAGCTTTTGGATAGAACGACGGATGTCGTGTTCGTTACGTTTGATCTTTTCAGCGTATGGTTTGTCTGAAGCAAGAACTTCGTCCAACCATGCTTCGCTAGATTCATTACCAGTAAATAGAGCAATGAAAGATTTCTTCGGCATTTTGCCGTACTCAACCGTTTGACGCATGATTAGGCGTTCTTGAGTACGTACGCGATCCATTGAAGTACGCAGTTCGTTTACTAGGTAATCGAACTGTTTTGGCGTTAGACGGAACTCTTTGAATACGTCTTGCATCATTGTCGTTGCAAGTGTGGCTTTCGGACTTTCATGGCCGTATTCATTGATTGCGAGTTGACGGTTTTGGTAGCTAGTGCGAAGTGCTGTGAACTTCTCAAGAGCAAGCTCAGGATCAATACCTGTATCTTCCTCTTCTTCTTCCTCGTCGTCTTCTGCTTCTTCTTTGTCTTCGTCTTCTAGATCAGTTTTAGCAAGTTCTGAACCGATGTGAGTCGCCGTTGGCGCAGCTGTGCCATCGTCGTCTGGGTCAACAAAGCCATTGATTAGATCTGTTAAACGAATCTCTTCAGCGAGTACGCGGTCAAACTGTTCCAAGATGTATGGAATAGTGCCTGGGTACTCAGCTACAGATAATTGAACAGTATTGATACCATCTTCAATACGCTTCGCAATGTCGATTTCGCCTTCACGAGTCAGTAGTTCAACTGTACCCATTTCACGCATGTACATACGAACTGGGTCAGTTGTACGGCCAATCTCGCTTTCTACGCTTGACAGCGCAGCAGCAGCAGCTTCAGCTGCATCTTCATCTATATTGGCATCGTCATCATTAAGTGCTAGATCATCAGCGTCAGGTGCAGTTTCTACTACCTTGATACCCATGTCATTGATCATTTGAATGATGTCTTCTACCTGTTCAGAATCCACGATTTCTGCAGGTAGGTGGTCGTTTACTTCGGCGTAGGTCAGATAGCCTTGTTCCTTGCCTTTAATAACAAGTAATTTTAGCTGTGACTGCGGATTTTGATCCATAGATGATATCCAACTTCAGGTCTGGTGAAGGACGTTGCATTCTCAAATGCAAACCAATTATGTTAACAAATTTATTAAATGCTGACTAATCAAACAGGGTTACGCTTTTAGATCTAGCATTAAAGCTAGTAGCTCCCTTTTTTCTTCGGCTGATAAACCGACACTTCTTGCTTTGGCCTGCAGGTTTTCAATTTGTTTTTCAACGCACTGGGCAAGGATATTGTCCAATGAGTCTAAAAATATGTCTTCTTGATTGTCTTCGTCGAGGGGGATTTCCCAGCTCGCGAGACGAGACAGAAGCGCCTCATGTTTATTGTGTCGCCAATGCTCTAATAATTGGCCTGTGTTGATATGGGGATGCGCGTGGCATTTATCAAGTACTTCGACGAATAAACTTAGTCCAGGCAACTGTAAGCCTTTGACACTTGATAAATCCGGTACCATATCAGCATAGCTCGGATTTTGGATAAGCAAAGCGATAACTTCTCGCATTGGAGTGCGTTTCAGTTCTTTATGCGGTTGAGGTGTCGGGTTCTTAGTATGAACACGAGCTCGTCTCAGTTGGTTATCAAAACCAGTACGCTCATCCAATAATTTCTCGAGCAGTTCTTGGAAATAACTGTCAGGGATTTTGTTAATCAAGGCGCTTGCGTGTGCTCGCAGTGCCGACTTCCCTTCCGTTGTTCCCAAGTTCAACTTGTGTATCTCAATAAGATTATCGAACAAGTAAGTAGAAAGCGGTGTCGCATTGTGGACGAGCTGTTCGAAAGCAGCCTGACCGTGTTCTCTAATATAGCTGTCTGGGTCTTCACCGTCTGGCAAGAACAGAAACTTGAGCGTGTTACCTGTTTTCAGGTATTCAAGCGCATTTTCGAGTGCGCGCCACGCCGCTTCTTTACCTGCTCGGTCACCGTCGTAACAACAAACCACTGTGCTGGTTTGGCGGAACAACATTTGAACGTGGTCACCGGTTGTCGAGGTGCCCAGTGATGCCACTGAGTAATCAACACCATATTGCGCTAATGCCACGACATCCATGTAACCTTCAACCACAAGTATTTGCGGCGGTTCACGGTAGGCTTGCAGCACTTCATAAAGGCCGTAAAGCTCTTTGCCTTTATGGAAGATAGGCGTTTCTGGTGAGTTCAGGTATTTCGGTGTGCCGTCTTCTAAGACACGACCACCAAACCCGATCACTCGGCCTCGACGGTCACGAATCGGGAACATCACGCGTCCACGGAATCGATCGTATCGGTTGCCTTTATCGTTTTCTATCAACATGCCGCCAGTAACGAGCATGTCTTGGGCTTCTTTTTGTTGGCCAAAGTTCTTACGAACCAAGTCCCATTCATCAGCGACGTAGCCAATGCCAAACTTCTGTACGATTTCACCAGAAAGACCGCGATTTTTTAGGTAATCAATCGCAGGTTTGTTAGCTGAAATTTTCAGCTGAGAGCGGTAAAAATTACTGATGCCGCCCATCAAATCGTAGAGGTTACGTTTTTGTTCGCTGTTGGCTCTTGGCGCCGTAGATATTTCACCGCTGCGCTGTTCTCTAGGAACATCAAGTCCTAAAAATGAGGCCAGCTCTTCAATCGCTTCAACAAAATCGAGACGTTCGAACTCCATAATGAAGTCGATAGCATTGCCGTGTACGCCACAACCAAAGCAGTGATAAAACTGTTTTTCTTGGCTTACGCTGAAAGAAGGGGTCTTTTCGTTGTGAAATGGGCAACAAGCACCATAGTTTTTGCCTTTTTTCTTAAGTTTCACGCGTGCGTCCACAATATCGACAATGTCGAGACGCGCTAGGAGATCATCGATGAAACTACGCGGGATGTGTCCTGCCATAAAACCTTAGAAAAATGCACTAACTGAGAGTGTGGATAATAATAGTTTGAATAGGTTACAGATACAAACAAGCCGTGCGTTCCGAAGGATTGCACGGCTTGTTGCAATTTGATTTGGGATTAAGCGAGTTTAGAACGAACTAAACCACTAACTTTACCCATATCTGCACGCCCTTGAATTTGTGGTTTCAAGATAGCCATTACTTTACCCATGTCTTGCATGCCCGCAGGTTGAGCTTCTGCAATTGCGCTATCAAGTAGTGCAATAACTTCTTCTTCAGTTAGCGGTTGAGGCATAAAGCCTTCAAGTACCGTAATTTCTGCTTTTTCCACGTCAGCAAGATCTTGCCGATTTGCCGATTCATATTGAGCAACAGAATCGCGACGTTGCTTAACCATTTTAACTAATATAGCAATAATGTCGTCGTCGTTCAGAGTGATCCGTTCGTCAACTTCACGTTGCTTAATTGCTGAAAGAGCTAAGCGGATAGTGCCAAGGCGCGGTTTGTCCTTGGCTTTCATCGCTAATTTTTGCTCTTCTTTGAGTTGTTCAATAAGAGCCATAACTCAGTCCTTATGGATTAAGTTATTAGTACAGACGAACGCGACGTGCGTTTTCGCGAGCTAGCTTTTTAGCGTGACGCTTTTGAGCTGCTGCTTTAGCGCGTTTGCGAACTGTAGTTGGCTTTTCGTAATGCTCACGACGACGCACTTCAGAAAGGATACCTGCTTTTTCACAAGAGCGCTTGAAACGACGTAGTGCAACGTCGAACGGTTCGTTTTCACGTACTTTAACTATTGGCATATGCCTTTCACCTCAGGGGTTATTCATTATCGCTGGTTATTCAGTACCAAATCAGAGAAGTTACCCATCGAGCTAACTCTCTATTCGCGTTTGGTCATTAACCAGCTTGATCAAAAATGGTGCGGAATTTTAATCCGATCACAGTGGCTTTGTAAAGCACTTTGTCGATTATAGTCTGTACAATATTTGTTTGAAGAGCTTAGGCAGGGTAATATTGCGCTAATTTCCCATTTTAGACGAAAGCGTGCCGAGAAAATTATGCGCATTATTGGTATTGAAACCTCTTGTGATGAAACAGGAATCGCAATTTATGATGATGAGCAAGGGCTGCTTTCTCATCAGTTATACAGCCAAGTAAAGCTGCACGCCGATTACGGTGGTGTGGTACCTGAGCTAGCGTCGCGTGACCACGTAAAAAAAACCATTCCACTGATTAAAGCGGCATTGGCAGAAGCGAACCTAACGTCGAAAGATATTGATGGCGTGGCTTACACGGCTGGCCCTGGTTTGGTTGGTGCATTGCTTGTGGGCGCAACGATTGGTCGCAGTATTGCCTATGCGTGGGGCGTGCCTGCTGTGCCAGTGCACCATATGGAAGGTCACCTTCTTGCGCCAATGCTAGAAGATAATCCTCCACCATTCCCATTTGTTGCTCTGCTGGTGTCTGGCGGTCATACCATGATGGTAGAAGTGAAAGGCATTGGTGAATACCGAATTCTTGGTGAATCGATTGATGATGCGGCGGGTGAAGCGTTTGATAAAACCGCGAAGCTAATGGGCTTAGATTACCCAGGTGGTCCACTGCTATCTCGACTCGCAGAAAAAGGCACGCCAGGTCGTTTTAAGTTCCCACGTCCAATGACCGATCGTCCGGGTCTAGATATGAGCTTTTCGGGCTTGAAAACGTTCGCGGCAAATACCATTCGTGCTAATGACAATGATGACCAAACTCGTGCTGACATCGCTTATGCGTTCCAAGAAGCGGTTTGTGCGACCTTGGTAATCAAGTGTAAGCGTGCGTTGGTAGAGACGGGTATGAAACGTATCGTGATTGCTGGCGGTGTGAGTGCCAACAAACAACTACGAGTTGAGCTTGAAGCATTAGCCAAGAAAATCGGTGGGGAGGTGTACTACCCACGCACTGAGTTCTGTACAGATAACGGTGCGATGATCGCTTATGCGGGCATGCAGCGCCTGAAGAATGGTGAAACGGCTGATTTATCTGTCCATGCCACACCGCGTTGGCCAATTGACCAGCTAGAGCCGATTGTTTAATCATAACCAATCGCCAAATAAACCATAGTATTTCGATAAACGGTCGCTGAGTGCGGCCGTTTTTATATCCTAGCTTACCGACTGTATGTCGATAAATAATTGCTGATAGAGATTAGGGAAGAAAATGAACAAGTTCACAGTAGACAATCAATCGATGGCGTACCTAGATGAAGGTCAAGGCCCTGTTGTTGTATTAGGCCACAGCTACCTTTGGGACAGTGCAATGTGGCAGCCACAGATCGAGGCTCTAAAAGCTCAGTATCGCTGTATTGTTCCAGAGCTTTGGTCTCATGGTGAATCACAAGCCGCGCCGAGCTCGATGCGCAACTTAAAAGATTACGCTCAACACATTTTGGATCTACTTGATCATTTAGAAATCGAAGAATTTTCCGTAGTAGGTTTATCGGTTGGCGGTATGTGGGGAACCGAGTTAGCGGAACTTGCACCTGCACGTATTAAATCTTTAGTTCTAATGGATACCTTTGTTGGTTTAGAACCAGAAGTTGCTCATGCTAAATACTTCAGCATGTTAGACACCATTACTCAAACCAAGATGGTTCCTCAACCGATTGTTGAAGCGGTTGTTCCATTGTTCTTTGCAAATGATGCTCAAACAAACACGCCAACTTTAGTGGAAGGCTTTACTCAGAAATTATCGGCTCTTAAGGGTGAGAACGCTGAAGAAGTGGCTCGAATCGGTCGAATGGTCTTTGGACGTCGCGATATGATTGAAGCAGTAGAGAGCTTTGCACTGCCAGTTTTGATCGCTGTAGGGC